>NZ_JAJSZC010000135.1:0-21414 GCF_036815105.1 Streptomyces sp. IBSBF 3136 | reverse complement strand
CTCCCACCCGGCGAGTTGACGCAACGCATCCGATTTGCCACGGATGGTCACAAGGCTCTAGCGTCCCGCATAACGAACAGCCCCCGCCAGGTGCGCCAACACCTGCGGGGGCTTGACCTCCGAGATCGGAAAGAGCGATCCCGTGGCTGACACCAAGCCTAGTCCTGTCCTCCCGCCCGCGCACGCGTCGTCCCACCCGATGGCCAATCCGGGCTACGGCAAGCGTTCCGCGCCGGACCAACACCGGCGCACCAATCATGACTTCGGGCATCTCCCGCCCCGCGAGGCGGCCATCGCCGCGTACCTGGACCGCCTTCCCCAGGGCGCCGACATCTCCGTGAAAACGCTGGCCAAGCAGCTCCCGTACGGCCAGTGCGCGCTCCGCACGGCCCTCAACCGCCTCCAGGCGGCCGGCCATCTGAGGAGAGGCCGGGAGCAGCTGGGGACGGAGGGCGGCGGCTCGCGCTGGATCACCCGATCGTGGTGGTCCCGTACCGCACGCGACGACGCCTGGTGGGCGGCGTTCACGCGAGGCGACGTGCCGGAGGACCGGAGTTCACCCGAACGGCCCGGCCCCACCCGCTCCCGCGCCCACATGCTCCTCGCGGCCCTCGGTCGCACGGCCCCCGTGCTGTCCCTCTCCGCCGCCGACTGCGCCGCGCTCGCCCCGCTCCTGACGGAGTGGTTCGCACGCGGGGCCACCGACGAGGCCGTCCTGCGGGCCCTGAGCGAGGGCCTGCCGACACCGGTCCACCACCCGGCCGCCCTGGTCCACCGCCGGCTCATCGACAAGCTCCCACCGGAGCCGGTCCCCCTCCCGGCGCCCCGGCGGATCCTGGAGTGCGCGGAATGCGGAGTGCCGGGGCGGCCGGAGGCGCTGCCGGGCGGGGTGTGCGGAGGCTGCCGGGGCGAACGCGCTCCCACACCCTCCCGTACGCCTCTGACCGCTCCCACGGTCCACGCCCGCGCGGGCGCGATCCGGGATGCGATGTCCCTGCGGCGACGCGAACGGGCACCGGGGTGAGGGGCCACCGGCCGTGAAAACGCCCGAGGGCGGTACCCCCAGCCAGCAGCTGGACGTACCGCCCTCGGTCCGTAGGACAGGCGATCAACCGTCAGGTCGATCAGAAGTCCATGTCACCGCCCGGCATGCCGCCCGGAGCGGCCGCGCCGGCCTTCTCCGGCTTGTCGGCGATGACGGCCTCGGTGGTCAGGAACAGCGCGGCGATGGAGGCGGCGTTCTGCAGCGCGGAACGGGTCACCTTCGCCGGGTCGATGATGCCCTCGGCGACGAGGTCGACGTACTCGCCGGTCGCGGCGTTCAGGCCGTGGCCCGGGGTCAGGTTGCGCACCTTCTCCACCACGACACCGCCCTCGAGGCCGGCGTTGACGGCGATCTGCTTCAGCGGGGCCTCGAGCGCGAGCTTCACGGCCTGGGCGCCGGTCGCCTCGTCACCCTCGAGCTCCAGCTTCTCGAAGACCTGGGAGGCCTGCAGCAGGGCCACGCCACCACCGGCGACGATGCCCTCCTCGACGGCGGCCTTCGCGTTGCGGACGGCGTCCTCGATGCGGTGCTTGCGCTCCTTGAGCTCCACCTCGGTGGCGGCGCCGGCCTTGATGACCGCGACACCGCCGGCGAGCTTCGCCAGGCGCTCCTGCAGCTTCTCGCGGTCGTAGTCCGAGTCGCTGTTCTCGATCTCGGCGCGGATCTGGTTCACCCGACCGTTGACCTGGTCCGAGGAGCCGGCACCGTCGACGATGGTGGTCTCGTCCTTGGTGATGACGACCTTGCGGGCGCGGCCCAGGAGGTCCAGGGTCGCGTTCTCCAGCTTGAGGCCGACCTCCTCGGAGATGACCTCGCCGCCCGTGAGGATGGCGATGTCGCCGAGCATGGCCTTGCGGCGGTCGCCGAAGCCCGGGGCCTTGACGGCGACGGACTTGAAGGTGCCGCGGATCTTGTTGACGACCAGGGTCGACAGGGCCTCGCCCTCGACGTCCTCGGCGATGATCAGCAGCGGCTTGCCCGACTGCATGACCTTCTCCAGGAGCGGGAGCAGGTCCTTGACGGAGCTGATCTTGGAGTTCGCGATGAGGATGTACGGGTCCTCGAGCGACGCCTCCATGCGCTCCATGTCGGTGGCGAAGTAGGCGGAGATGTAGCCCTTGTCGAAGCGCATGCCCTCGGTGAGCTCGAGCTCCAGACCGAAGGTGTTGCTCTCCTCGACGGTGATGACGCCTTCCTTGCCGACCTTGTCCATGGCCTCGGCGATGAGCTCGCCGATCTGGGTGTCGGCGGCGGAGATGGACGCGGTGGAGGCGATCTGCTCCTTCGTCTCCACGTCCTTCGCCTGCTCCAGCAGGGCGGCGGAGACGGCCTCGACGGCCTTCTCGATACCGCGCTTCAGGGCCATCGGGTTGGCACCGGCGGCGACGTTGCGCAGGCCCTCCTTGACCAGGGCCTGGGCGAGCACGGTCGCGGTGGTCGTACCGTCACCGGCGACGTCGTCCGTCTTCTTGGCGACTTCCTTGACCAGCTCGGCGCCGATCTTCTCGTACGGGTCCTCGAGCTCGATCTCCTTGGCGATGGAGACACCGTCGTTGGTGATCGTGGGGGCGCCCCACTTCTTCTCGAGGACGACGTTGCGGCCCTTGGGGCCGAGCGTCACCTTGACGGCGTCCGCGAGCTGGTTCATGCCGCGCTCGAGGCCGCGCCGCGCCTCCTCGTCGAACGCGATGATCTTGGCCATGTGAAGTGGTCCCTCCAGGACTGGGGGTGATTCCTTCGGACCGCGCCCGCGCCCGCGACGGACGGCTCGCCGGCCCCGTGGTTCCTTGCACCACTTGGCCTGCGGGCCTCACCGACCCGGTCCTTCGTTGTCACTCTCACCTTCAGAGTGCTAACGCCAATGATTAGCACTCGGGCATGGCGAGTGCAAGCGCCTCGGGGGGATCAGCCCGGGGCGAACAGGACGAAGGGCCCACACCCCGGACGAGGTGTGGGCCCTTCGCGTGAAGAACGTTCAGGCGGTGACGCGAACCATGTCGGCCTGCGGGCCCTTCTGGCCCTGCGAGATCTCGAACTCGACCCGCTGGCCCTCTTCCAGGGTGCGGTAGCCGTCCATCTGAATCGCGCTGTAGTGGACGAAGACGTCCGCACCACCGTCGACCGCGATGAAGCCGTAGCCCTTCTCCGCGTTGAACCACTTGACGGTGCCCTGAGCCATGCCTAACTCCCCTATTACTGGCCCTTGCACAGATCCACACTTCGCGGACCCGGGTCAGACCTCACCCCCCATTGATCGGGGGCGTGCGCCGGAACGCGTCGACCGCGGCTGAATGTATCTGTCCAACTGCCGTCTGCAACAGGTCAATCGGACGAGAATTCTGGACGCGCCCGATCCGGAATCTGGCGAGAATTCAGGCGAATTCAGGGCAATTCGGGCCCCACAAATGGCTCAAAAGCCGCAAAGAACCCACGCACTTTGGCCATTTCTCGTCGGGCGTACGGCATGATTCCGGGGCTCTCGACCCGCGGGCCCGGAACGCGTTCCCCAACTCTACCGCGCTCAATCACTCAGAATGGCCCCCTCCGTTTCTCTCGCGGAGGAGGCCATTCCATGAACGATCGGTAACCGCGATTACCGAAGGTAATGTCAGCCGCCGGCGACCGCCGGAATGATGGAGACACCGGCGCCGTCGGGGGTGGCGGTCTGCAGCCCCTGCTCGAAGCGGACGTCGTCGTCGTTGACGTAGACGTTCACGAAGCGGCGCAGCTTGCCCTGGTCGTCCAGCACCCGGGCGGCGATGCCGGTGTGGTTCTTCTCCAGGCTCTCGATGACCTCGGCGAGGGTCGCGCCCTCGGCGGCGACCTCGGCCCGGCCACCCGTGTAGGTGCGCAGGATGGTGGGGATGCGAACGGTCACGCTCATGCGAGGCCAGCCTCTCGGAAGGAGTCCAGGGTCGGGCGGATGGTGGCGGTCAGGCCGGTGCCGGCCACCGCGTCGAGGGTCTTGAGGCCGTCGCCGGTGTTGAGCACGACGGTGGTCTTCGCCGGGTCCAGGACCCCCTCCTTGAGCAGCTTGCGGGCGACCCCGACGGTCACGCCGCCCGCCGTCTCCGCGAAGATGCCCTCGGTGCGGGCCAGCAGCTTGATGGCGTCCACGACCTCCTCGTCCGTCACGTCCTCCACCGCACCGCCGGTGCGGCGCGCGATGTCCAGGACGTACGGCCCGTCGGCCGGGTTGCCGATGGCCAGGGACTTGGCGATGGTGTTCGGCTTCTGCGGCCGCACGACGTCGTGACCCGCCTTGTAGGCGGTCGACACCGGCGAGCAGCCCTCGGCCTGGGCACCGAAGATCTTGTACGGCCGGTCCTCCACCAGACCCAGCTTGATCAGCTCCTGCAGCCCCTTGTCGATCTTCGTGAGCTGGGAGCCGGAGGCGATCGGGACGACGATCTGGTCCGGGAGCCGCCAGCCGAGCTGCTCGCAGATCTCGTACGCGAGGGTCTTGGAGCCCTCCGCGTAGTACGGGCGCAGGTTGACGTTCACGAAACCCCAGCCCTCGCCGGCCGGGTCGCCGATCAGCTCGGAGCAGAAACGGTTCACGTCGTCGTAGTTGCCCTCGATGCCGACGAGCTCGCCGCCGTACACCGCGGCCATGACGACCTTGCCCTGCTCCAGGTCGTGCGGGATGAACACGCAGGAGCGGAAGCCGGCCCGCGCGGCGGCGGCGCCGACGGCGCCGGCCAGGTTGCCGGTGGAGGAGCAGGAGAGGGTGCTGAAGCCGAAGGCGCGCGCGGCCTCCAGCGCCTGGGCGACGACCCGGTCCTTGAAGGAGTGGGTCGGGTTGCCGGAGTCGTCCTTCACGTACAGACCGCCGGTGACGCCCAGCTCGCGCGCCAGGTTGTCGGCCTTGACGAGCTTGGTCCAGCCCGGGTTGATGTTGGGCTTGTCGGCCACGTCGGCGGGGACGGGCAGCAGGGGCGCGTAGCGCCAGATGTTCGCGGGGCCGGACTCGATGCGCCGGCGCAGTTCCTCGGTGTCGTACGCGGAGAAGTCGTAGGCGATCTCCAGCGGACCGAAACACTCCTCGCAGGCGAACACCGGCCCGAGGGGTACCCGGTGGCCGCACTCGCGACAGCTCAGGGCGGCGGCGGGACCGAGATCGACGGCGGGATTGCTGGTGCTTGCAACTGTCTGCGCAGCCATGGAGGCGAGGCCCTTTCTCCTCATCTTCCTCACGACGCACTTCGCCGTGAGACGGATTTGGCACCTTCCCTAGCCGGGAGCCTCGCGGAGACGGTCAGATCAGGTCTGGTCTACGAGTACCGACTGGAGGGTTGCCGGGGCTTCATCGGGCCGTTTCCCTCTGCCCCTCTGGATGAGCTGTATGTGGTTGTCGGCGCCGGTGATCCCCGACATGCGATGGTCATCGGCGTTGTTCAAGACTGTAACCGAAGGCCAGGACAGTTGAGATAGTCGTCCGAACCGCGAGACAACAGTGAGGAGCCACCGACGTGCTGGAAGAAGTCGAGCGTTGGCTGAGCACGCGCTCCTGGTCCGTGACCGACCGCTCGCCGCACAGGATCCTGGCCGCCAAGCAGCGCACGGGCCAGACGGTCTCCGTCGTGCTGCCCGCACTGGACGAGGAGGAGACGGTCGGCGACATCGTCGCGGTGATCCGCCGCGACCTCGTGGAGCGCCTCCCGCTGGTCGACGAGATCGTCGTCGTCGACTCCGGGTCCACCGACCGCACCTCCGAGGTGGCCGCCGCCGCGGGCGCGCGGGTCGTCCACCGCGACGACATACTGCCGCGCATCCCCGCCGTCCCCGGCAAGGGCGAGGTGCTGTGGCGTTCCCTGCTGGTGACCGGCGGCGACATCGTCTGCTTCGTCGACGCCGACCTGCGGGAGTTCTCCTCCGACTTCGTGTCCGGGATCGTCGGCCCGCTGCTCACCGACCCGGACGTCGACCTGGTCAAGGCCATGTACGACCGTCCGCTGCTCACCGGTCCCGAGGGGCCCGGCGGCGGCCGGACGGCGGGGCAGGGCGGCCGGGTCACCGAGCTGATGGCCCGCCCGCTGCTGAACATGCACTGGCCGCAGCTGGCCGGCTTCGTGCAGCCGCTGGGCGGCGAGTACGCGGCCCGCCGCTCGCTGCTGGAGCGGTTGCCGTTCCCGGTCGGGTACGGCGTGGAGCTGGGCATGCTGGTGGACGCGCTGCACCTGGTGGGCCTGGACGCACTGGCCCAGGTCGACGTGGGCGTGCGCAAGCACCGCCACCAGGACGGTCAGGCGCTGGGCAGGATGGCCGCCGCGATCTACCGCACGGCGCAGCTGCGGCTGGCCCGCGGGCACCTGGTCCGCCCGTCCCTGACCCAGTTCGAGCGGGGCGCGGACGGGTTCGAGCCGCGCACCTACTCGGTGGACACCGAGGAGCGGCCGCCGATGGCGGAGATCGCGGAGTACACGCACCGCCGGGTGGCGTGAACGCGTGGTGGCCGGACGGCTGTATCCGGACCCCGCCGCAACCGACGGGGCGGTACGTACGTTTGAGCGTTTCCGGGCCGGGCTAGGTTGAGGCTTATGGCTTCCAGGCACGGTGCTGAGGTGCTGGTCGCGTCCAATCGCGGACCGGTTTCGTACGAGGTGCGCCCCGACGGCGCGGGCGGCTCACTGCACGCCAAACGGGGCGGTGGCGGCCTGGTCTCGGGCCTGTCGGCCATCGGCTCCGAGGCCAGTGCGGTGTGGGTGTGCGCCGCGCTGGGCGACGGCGACCGGGAGGCGGTGCGGCGGGCGGACGGCGGACTGCTGCCGGTGGAGGACACCGGCGGGCAACGGGTGCGGATGCTCGACATCGACGCCGCCGTGTTCGCCGACGCCTACAACGGCATCGCCAACTCGGTGCTGTGGTTCGTACACCACATGCTGTACCAGACCCCGCTGGAGCCGGTCTTCGACGCCGGTTTCCGACGGCAGTGGGCGTCGTACCGGGCGTACAACGAGGCGTTCGCGCGGGCGCTGGCCGAGGAGGCGGCACCGGGCGCCGCGGTGCTGATCCAGGACTACCACCTGGCCCTCGCCCCCCGGATGCTCCGCGAGCTCCGCCCCGACCTGCGCATCGGACATTTCTCGCACACCCCGTGGGCCCCGCCGGACTACTTCCGGCTGCTGCCCGACGACATCGCGACCGAGCTGCTGGAGGGCATCCTCGGCGCGGACCGGGCGGCGTTCCTGACCCGGCGATGGGCGGACGCGTTCACCGACTGCTGCCGGACGGTCCTCGAGTCCGGCGTCCCGGCCGGGACCCGGATCGGGGTGCACGGTCTCGGGGCGGACGCGGACTTCCTGCGCGAGCGGGCGCACCGCGCGGACGTGGGCGAACGGATGGCCGCGTTGCGCGCGGAGATCGGCGAGGGGCGCCGGACGATCGTCCGGGTGGACCGCACCGAGCTGTCCAAGAACATCGTGCGCGGCCTGCTGGCGTACCGGGAGCTGCTGGAGGACCACCCCGAGTGGCGCGAACGGGTGGTGCACGTGGCGTTCGCCTACCCGTCCCGGCAGGACCTCGCCGTCTACCGGGCCTACACCGCCGAGGTTCAGCGGGTCGCGGAGGAGATCAACGCGACGTTCGGCACGCCCGGCTGGACCCCGGTGGTGCTGCACGTGAAGGACGACTTCGCGCGCTCCCTGGCCGCGTACCGGCTGGCCGACGTCGCCCTGGTCAACCCCATCCGGGACGGCATGAACCTGGTCGCCAAGGAGGTGCCGGTCGTCTCCGACGAGGGCTGTGCCCTGGTGCTGTCCCGCGAGGCCGGGGCGTACGAGGAGCTGGGCGAGAGCGCGATCGTGGTGAACCCGTACGACATCGGGGGGACGGCGCGCGCCCTGCACGAGGCGCTGACCCTGCCGGCGGGCGAGCGGGCGGAGCGCTCCAAGCGGCTCGCGGCCGCGGCCACCGCGCTGCCGCCCACCCGCTGGTTCCTGGATCAGCTGGCGGCCCTGGACGGCTGAGTCAGCCGAGCCGGGCCGCCAGCCCGCGCAGCAGTCCCACGACGCCTTCGGGCCCGTCCACGACGAGGTCCGCCCGCTCGGCCAGTTCGGTGACCTCCGCGCTGCCGCTGCACACCAGCACGCCGGGTACGCCGTCGGAGCGGAGTTTCTCGACCGCCGCGAAGGCGGGGAGGTCGCCGAGGTCGTCACCGGCGTAGAGGACGGCTCCCGCGCCGGTGGCGCGGACGTGGTCGAGCAGGGCCACGCCCTTGTCCATGCCGGGCGGGCGCAGTTCCAGGACCAGCCGGCCGGGCTCCACGATCAGGCCGTGCCGGGTGGCGAGGTCGGTGAGGGGGACGCGCAGGGCCTCGAAGGCGGCCTGGGGGTCGTCGGCACGGCGGGTGTGCACGGCGACCGCGCGCCCCTTCTCCTCGATCCAGATGCCCTGCCCGGCGCCGACCCGCTCCAGCAGGCCCGGCAGCTCGGCGCGGACGGCGGCCACGCCGGGGTGCGCCGGCGGGGCGGTCAGCTCGCCGGTCGAGGCCTGCCAGCGCTCGGCGCCGTAGTGGCCGAGGACGACGAGGTGTTCAAGGCCGGGCACGTCCGCGAAGCCGCCGTGCCGCACCGCGACGGCGGCCGGTCTGCCGGTCACCACGGCGACGGAGGCGACCCGCGGGGCGAGCGCGGCGAGCGCGGGCACGGCGTCCGGGTGGGCGCGGGCCTGTTCGGGGTCGGCCACGATGGGGGCGAGCGTGCCGTCGAAGTCGAGGCCGATCACCGCGGTGTGCGCTCTGGAGAGCAGCGCGGCGAGCCCGTCCCGTCCGGCCTGGGTCGCCGGGGTCGGCAGAAGGTCCATACAGCGACACTATCCAGCGGGGGCCGAGGTCACGCCTGGTCCGGGGAAGGTCAGCGCTCGGACCGTCGTGCCTCGCGCACCCGGCGCAGCCGGTTCACGGTCACGGGGTCGAGCGCCAGCGCGCGCTCGTCGTCCAGCAGCGCGTTGAGGAGCTGGTAGTAGCGCACCGGCGCCAGGCCCAGTTCCTCGCGTATCGCCCGTTCCTTGGCGCCGGGGCCGGTGAAGCCCCGGCGCTCCAGCGCGAGGATGGCCTTCTCGCGGCTGCCCAGTTCCATGGGGGCCACCGTAGCGCCGGGCACCGACAGCCGGCTCAGCTCGCGTCGCTGCTGTCGGCCGCCGTCGCCGCCGACTGCAGGCGGGTCAGGACCCCGGCGGGGCTGCCGCCGGGCGCGACCGCCTGGCCGATGTCCTTCTTGACGGCCGCGCTGACGGCGGCCCAGGAGGTCTTGCCGACGGGGTACAGCTGGGAGGTGGGGAGCTGGTCGAGGAAGGGGCGCAGGCTCTTGTCCGCGGCCACGTCGGACTGGGACATCGCGGTGGACGCCGAGTCGGTGACCGGGAGCAGTCCGTAGGCGCGGGAGAAGTCGAGGACGTTCTTCCGCTCGTAGACGTAGTCGAGGAAGTCGCCGATCTCTGCGGCGTGCCCGTTCTGCTTGAAGCCCATCATCCAGTCGGCGACACCCATCGACGCCTTGGCCGTGCCGTCGCGGCCCGGCATCGGGACCATGCCGAAGCGCACGCCCTTCCTGGCGGCCTGCTGGATCAGCGCGGGATGCCCGTTGAGCATGCCGACGCGGCCGTCGGCGAAGGCGTTGAAGGCGTCCGCGCGGTTGAGCCTGCCGGGCGCGACCGGGCCGGTCAGGCCCTTGTCGACCAGCTCGTCCTTGAGCCAGGTGAAGGTCTGGACGTTCTGCGCGGAGTCGATGGTGTAGGTGCCGATGTCGTCGGTGTAACCGTTGCCGCCGTTGTCGGTGTAGCCGCCGCTCAGCAGCCACTGCATGGTCTCGGCCTGGGCCTCCTCCGGGCCAAGCGGCAGCGCGTAGGGGTACGTCACGCCCTTGTCCCGCAGCGCCTTGGCGTCGGACGCCAGCTCGGCCCAGGTGGTGGGCGGGGTGATGCCCGCCCGCGCGAAGAGGGTCTTGTTGTAGAAGAGCACCCGGGTGGAGGCCGCGAAGGGGATGCCGTACTGCACGTGCTTCCACTGGCCCGCGTCGGCGAGCTGGGAGAGGAAGTCGGCCTGGGTGCGTATGGAGAGCAGGTCGGAGACCTGGTACAGCTTGCCCGCGGCCGCGTAGTCGGCGTAGGCGCCGATCTGGGCCAGGTCGGGGGCGTGCCCGGCGTCGACCATGGCCTTGACCTTGCGGTCGACGTCGTTCCAGGAGTAGACGCTGACCTCGACCTTGACGCCGGGGTGCCGGGACTCGTAGGCGGCGGCCAGCTTGTCCCAGTACTTCTTCGAGCTGTTGGCCGCCGAGTCGCCGTAGTCGGCGGCGACGAGTCTGAGCGTCACGTCGGAGGAGCCCGTGCTCCCGCAGCCGCCGAGGACCGCCGTCATGCCCAGTGCGGACACCACCGCGATCGTTCCTGCCGTACGCCGACGCACCGTCAAAGCCCCAACCCTGCTGTCTGACCGTTCAACATGTGGACACATAAGGTCTACACCACGTGAGTGGACTAGACCTCTCATGGGTCCGCGGGCCACACTGTCTCCCGTGAGACATGTCATCGCCCTGGACGTGGGCGGTACCGGGATGAAGGCGGCCCTCGTCGGCGACGACGGCGCGCTGCTGCACCGCGCCCGCCGGGCCACCGGCCGCGAGCGCGGCCCCGGCGCCGTGGTCGAGACGATCCTCGCCTTCGCCGCCGAGCTGCACGCGTACGGCCGGGAGCGCTACGGCGAGCCGGCCGCCGCGGCCGGCATCGCGGTGCCCGGCATCGTCGACGAGGAGCACGGCACCGCCGTCTACGCGGCCAACCTCGGCTGGCGGGACGTCCCCCTGCGCGCCCGGCTCACCGACCGGCTCGGCATCCCCGTCGCGCTCGGCCACGACGTACGCACCGGTGGACTCGCCGAGGGCCGCATCGGCGCCGGCAAGGGCGCCGACCGCTTCCTGTTCGTCGCCCTCGGCACCGGGATCGCCGGCGCCATCGGCGTGGACGGCCGGGTGGAGTCGGGCGCGCACGGGTTCGCCGGCGAGATCGGGCACGTCGTCGTACGGCCCGGCGGCACCGCCTGCCCCTGCGGGCAGCACGGCTGCCTGGAGCGCTACGCCTCCGCGTCCGCCGTCAGCGAGGCGTGGGCCGCGTCCTGCGGGGACCCGGACGCGGACGCCGCCGACTGCGCGAAGGCCGTCATGTCCGGTGACCCGAACGCCGTCCGGATCTGGCGGGGCGCGGTGGACGCGCTCGCCGACGGCCTGGTCACCGCGCTCACCCTGCTGGACCCGCGCACGCTGATCATCGGTGGCGGCCTGGCCGAGGCGGGGGAAGTGTTGTTCCAACCGCTGCGGGACGCCGTCCGGCAGCGGGTCACCTTCCAGAAACTGCCGTCCATCGTCCCCGCCGCCCTCGGTGACACCGCCGGCTGCCTGGGCGCGGGACTGCTCGCCCGGGATCTCCTCGACTCCACCGACCCCACGACCGACCCCTCGGAGGTAACCGCCTGATGGCTCCCAGCTTGGTTCTCGCAGGTGCTCGGGTGGTGCTGCCCACCGGCGTGGTGGACGACGGGCGCGTGGTCGTGGAGGGCACGAAGATCACGCAGGCCACGGCGGCGGACACCGGCGGCACGACGGCCGCGGGTGCGGCCCCCGAGGACGCCGAGGTCCTCGACGTCGGCGGCCACTGGCTGGTCCCGGGCTTCGTCGACATCCACAACCACGGCGGCGGCGGCGCCTCCTTCTCCGGCACCGTGGACGACGTGCTGAAGGCCGTCCGCGCCCACCGGCTGCACGGCACCACCACCCTGGTCGCCTCCACGGTCACCGACGAGATGGACCTGCTGGTCACCCAGGCCGGGCTGCTGAGCGAGCTGGCCGAGCAGGGCGACATCGCCGGCATCCACTTCGAGGGACCGTTCATCTCCCCGTGCCGCAAGGGCGCGCACTCCGAGGAGCTGCTGCGCGACCCGGACCCCGCCGAGGTGCGCAAGCTGATCGACGCGGGCCGCGGCAAGGCCCGGATGGTCACCCTCGCCACCGAACTCCCGGGCGGTGTCGACTCCGTACGGCTGCTCGCCGAGCACGGCGTGATCGCCGCGATCGGGCACACCGACGCCACCTACGAGCAGACGGTCGCGGCGATCGACGCGGGCGCCACGGTCGCCACCCACCTCTTCAACGCCATGCCGACCCTCGGCCACCGCTCCCCCGGCCCGATCGCCGCGCTGCTGGAGGACGAGCGGGTCACGGTCGAGCTCATCAACGACGGCGTGCACCTGCACCCGGCGGCGCTGGAGCTGGCGTTCCATCACGCGGGCGCCTCCCGGGTCGCGTTCATCACCGACGCGATGGACGCGGCCGGCCGCGGCGACGGCCGCTACCTGCTCGGCCCGCTGGAGGTCGAGGTCAGCGACGGTGTGGCGCGGCTGGTCGAGGGCGGTTCGATCGCGGGCTCCACGCTCACCCTGGACCGGGCGTTCAAGCGGGCGGTGACCGTCGACGGGCTGCCGGTCCAGGACGTGGTCGCCGCCCTCTGCGCCAACCCCGCCCGTCTGCTCGGCCTGTCCGACCGTGTCGGCTCCCTGGAGCCGGGCAAGGACGCCGACCTGGTGCTGCTGGACGCGGACTTCGACCTCAAGGGCGTGATGCGGCAGGGAGAATGGGTGGTCGCGCCCCAACTGCCCTGATCCGTCCGGGCGTCCGAGGACGGCGGCCGACCCGCGCACTGGGCCGGCCGCCGTCTCTTTGGCATGATCAGGGCCCCGGCGACCGATGGCGACGCCACTTCGAGGGGAGGTCGGCCCGGGTGATCCTCACGGTCACACTGAACACCGCACTCGACATCACCTATCGCGTGCGGGCCCTGCGGCCGCACGCCTCGCACCGCGTCTCGGACGTCACCGAACGGCCGGGCGGCAAGGGCGTGAACGTGGCCCGGGTGCTGGCCGCGCTCGGCCACGAGGTGACGGTCGCCGGCTTCGCGGGCGGCGCAACCGGACAGGTGCTGCGCGAACGGCTCGCGGGCGTGCCTGGGGTGACCGACGCGCTGGTGCCGTGCGCGGGGCCCACCCGCCGCACCATCGCCGTGGTGGACGAACTGACCGGCGACACGACCCAGCTGAACGAGCCCGGCCCGCAGATCGAGCCGGCCGAGTGGGTGGCCTTCCTCGAGCGCTACGACGCACTCCTGCCCACCGCCTCGGCGGTCGCCCTGTCCGGCAGCCTGCCGCCGGGCGTCCCGGTGGGCGCCTACGCGGGCCTGGTCCGCACCGCCCGTGCCGTCGGCGTCCCGGTGCTGCTGGACACCAGCGGGGAGCCGCTGCGGCGCGGGGTCGCCGCCCGCCCCGACATCATCAAGCCGAACGCCGAGGAACTGGCCGAGCTGACCGGTTCCCACGAGCCGTCACGCGCGACCCAGGACGCCCGGCGCCGGGGCGCCCACGCGGTCGTGGCCTCCCTCGGCCCGCAGGGCCTGCTCGCCGCGACCCCCGAGGGCCGCTGGCGCGCCACCCCGCCCGCCCGCGTCCACGGCAACCCGACCGGCGCCGGCGATTCGGCGGTCGCGGGACTGCTGTCGGGCCTCGTGGAGCGGCTCTCCTGGCCGGAGCGGCTGGCCCGCGCGGTCGCCCTGTCGGCGGCGACCGTACGGGCACCGGCCGCGGGCGAGTTCGACGCCGCCGCCTACGAGGACCTGAGCGCCCGGGTCGCGGTGACCGGAGTGGTCAGCGCGGCCTAGGGCCGGGGGGCCTGTCCTCCGGGCCCTGGGGCCTGTTGCGAAAGTGGTCCTCTGCCGTGCGACGCCCGGCACGGCCGCCCTCCGGGCGACGAGGCCACTTTCGCAGCAGGCCCTAGCCGTCCCGCTGGACCTGGCCCTTCTTGAGCCACATCTGGTCGAGCAGGACGTTGCACTTGTCCCCGGCCTGGCAGGAGACGGCGATGGTGTTGGAGCCCTTCTTCAGGGTCGGCCACACGTAGGAGGTGGTCCAGCCCTTGGCGAAGTCCCCGTCGGCCGCGTGCCGGTAGTTCTTCATCCCCAGCTTGGTGCCGAACTCCTTGCCGTTGACGGTGACCGTCATCGACTGGGGGTCGCCGCCGGTGGCGCTGTAGTTCACGAAGAGGGTGTACGGGCCGTCCTCGGGGATGTCGTCGACCGTCCAGGTCACCGAGGAGCCGACCGTGTTCAGACCGCCCACGTAGGTGCCGCCCGCGGCCTCCGCGCCCTGGAACTTCGAGTCCTTGACCGCGCCGCCGGTGAGCTGGAGCGCGTTGGCGTCCGTCTTCGGCAGCTCGCCCGGCGCCGCCGAGGTGCTGCTCGACGCGCTCGGCTCGCTGCTCTGCGACTGGGTCGGGGAGGCCCCCGCCTGGCTGCCCGACTTGTCGTCCGAGTTGTCGTTGAGCATCGCGACGCCGATACCGATGACGACCACGGCGACCACCGCGATCGCACCGGTCAGCAGGCCCTTGGTGTTGGGACCGCGCCGGCCGCCGCCACCGCCGGACGGACCCGGCTGCCGGCCCGTCGGAGCACCGCCGGGCAGCGTCTCGGGCGCCTGGTAGTGGGCGTTCGGCTGGCCGTAGGCGCCCTGCTGGGGGACGGTCTGCTGCTGGCCGTACGGGGCCGTCTGCGGCGCGCCGCCGTAGGTGCGCTCGCCGACCGCACGCACTCTGCTGACCGAGTTCGGGTAGCCGTAGCCACCGTAGCCACCGGACGGCGGCTGGGCTCCTCTGGCCTGTCCGTCGGCGTACAGGTAGCCGAACGGGTCCTCGTCCTCGGGCGTGCTCGCGCCGTTGTCGCCGGGCGTCATCCCTTGGTACTCCTCAACAGGTGCGGGCGGATGCGATACGCGTGTGGAATGGCGAGCCTACCCGCTCCGGCTGCCCCAAACGGGTGAGTCACCTCGCATCAGCTCACTGACCTGGGGATCAACCCGCACGCCGGTGCTGTTTGGGACGAGATCGTTTCTCTACGTACATCCGCTCGTCAGCGGACTTCAGCACTTCGTCCGCCGTCATGCCGCAGTGCGCCCAGCCGATACCGAAGCTGGCGCCCACCCGGACGGCCCGGCCCTCGGCGCGGATGGGCTGGATGATCTCGTTGCGCAGGCGCACGGCGAGGTCCTGGGCGTCGGCCTTGCCGAGTCCGTCGGCGAGGATCACGAACTCGTCGCCGCCGAGCCGGGCGACGGTGTCCCCGTCGCGCACACCCCCGCTGAGCCTGCGGGCGACCTCGATCAGGACGGCGTCGCCCGCGTTGTGCCCGAACCTGTCGTTGATCGACTTGAAGCCGTCCAGATCGCAGAAGAGGACCGCGAGCCCCTTGGTCCCGTCGTCACGGCCGTCCTCGGGGGCGATGGTGTGGACGTGGTGGTCGAAGCCCTCGAACGCCTCGCCGCCCTGCGTGAAGTCGAAGCCGTGCCCGGTGGGGGCGTCGAAGGCGGGGTGGCCGCCGTAGGCCGCGTCCAGGGACTCCAGGACGCCCGGCTGGGCCTGCCGGCGGCACAGGCGGGCCGAGAGGCGCGAGCGCAGCTCGGCGGAGTTCGGCAGGCCGGTGAGGGAGTCGTGGGAGGCGCGGTGGGCGAGCTGCAGCTCGCGGCGCTTGCGCTCCTCGATGTCCTCGACGTGCGTGAGCAGGAAGCGGGGGCCGTCGGCGGCGTCGGCGACGACGGAGTTGCGCAGGCTGACCCAGACGTAGCTGCCGTCACGGCGGCCGAGGCGCAGCTCCGCGCGGCCGCCCTCGGCCGAGGTGCGCAGCAGGGTGCCGATGTCCTCGGGGTGGACGAGGTCGGAGAAGGAGTAGCGGCGCATCGCGGAGGCGGGGCGGCCCAGCAGGCGGCACAGGGCGTCGTTGGTGCGCAGGATCCGGCCGTGCTGGTCGCCGCCCATCTCGGCGATGGCCATGCCGGAGGGGGCGTACTCGAACGCCTGCCGGAAGCTCTCCTCGCTGGCCCGCAGGGCCTGCTGGTCCCGCTCCAGGCGGACCAGGGCGCGCTGCATATTGGCACGTAGACGCGCGTTGCTGATGGCGATGGCGGCCTGGAAGGCGTACATCTGCAGGGCCTCGCGGCCCCAGGCGCCGGGGCGGCGGCCGTTGCGCGGGCGGTCGACGGATATGACCCCGAGCAGCTCGCCGGAGGAGCCGCCCTGCACACCGGGCGTGTACATCGGGGCGAAGAGCCGGTCCGAGGGGTGCCACTCGTCCTCGAAGCGGGGGGCGGGCCCGTCGGTGTACCACTGCGGGACGTCGTCGTCGTCCAGCACCCAGCCCTCGGTGTGCGGTATGAAGACGAGGTCGCCCCACTGCTCGCCCATGTTCAGCCGCCGGTCCCAGGAGTCGCGGGAGCCGACCCGGCCGGTGATCAGGGACTCCGCCGCGGAGTTGCCGGAGAAGGCGGCGACCACGAGATCGCCGTCCTGGCGCACCAGGTTGACGGCCGCCATCTCGTAGCCGAGGGCGCCCACGACGCCGTCGGCGACCGACTGCAGTGTGTCCGCCAGGCTGCGTGCCGTGTTCATGTCGGCCATGACCTGGTGCAGCTGTCGCAGGGACGCAAGGCGGACATACGGCTCCGACTCGGTCTCCATGCTCGCCCTCCCCCCGAGACCTCGCAGCGAATCAAGGGTTGTCGTCGGCGCTTCTGTCAGGTGTGCTTCCAGTCGTGCTCCTGCGGCTTCCCCGCCACTGAATCACAGCGCGCTCCGCACTCGGTACACAGGGTCAACAATTCCTGCCCCTTGTGACTCAAGTCACAGGCGAACGTGAACAATTGGGTGGAGTTTCCGCGTTTTCCCCGTGTGTTTACCTGGCAGAGGCTTTCCCGTCGCCTTCACATCATGCTCCGCACGGCCGCCCCGGCGTGGTCCCCCGGACCTAGGACCAAGCTCGGGCGGAGGGCCGATGCGGCGCGCACGGGGCGGAGATTAGCGTTTCCGGTGTGCTGAAGACTCCCTCACCCACCGCCACCTCTGCTTCCGGGCATGCTGAGGGGGTGAGCAACGACGAGTTCCGGGCCGCGATGTCCCGGCTGGGCGCGGGCGTGGTCCTGGTGACCGCGCAGGAGCCGCCGCTGGACCCGGACGACCCGACGGCGCCGGGCGTCGAGGACGTCGGCATGACCGCCACCGCCTTCCTGTCCGTCTCGCTGGACCCGCCGCTGGTGCTGGTCAGCCTGCGTACCGGGGCCCGCATGGACGACCTGCTGGACGAACAGCCGCTGTGGGCCGTCTCCGTCCTTTCGGAGAGCCAGCGCCACATCGCCGGCCGCTTCGCGATGAAGGGCCGGATCAGCGACCGCCTGCTCTTCCAGGACCTCCCCTACGTCCGCGGCGAGGCCACCGGCGCGCCGCTGATGGACGGTGCGCTGGCCACCCTGGAGTGCCGCACCGAGCAGCGGGTGACGGCCGGCGACCACACGCTCGTCATCGGGCGGGTGCTGACCGCGCGGGTGCCGAGCACGGAGGGCGGGCCACTGCTGTATTTCCGGGGGCGTTACCGGCAGTTGGGTTGAACGCGCGACCGCGGAATTCCGCGGTCGCGCCAGGAACAGCGGAGACTTGATGAACAGCGCGGCCGCATCGGGACGGCGCGGCCGCGGAAAACGCTTTCGGAATACGCGCGGCCGGAATTTCGTGCGGAACCGTCAGCCCCGAGCGCGAGGCGTCAGCCCCAGTCGCGGCCCGAGCGGCCGCGCTTGGTCTGCGAACGCTCCTTCTTCTGGCGCAGACGGCGTTCGTTGATGCCCCGCGGGACGCGGGTCGGGCGGCGGGGCTTGGGCGGCGGCGCGGTCGCCTCGGCGAGGAGGGCCGCCAGGCGTACGGCGGCGGTCTCCCGGTTGCGCCACTGGGAGCGGTGCTCGGAGGACCGCACCACCACGACCCCGTCGACCAGCCGCCCGGCCAGCCGCTCCAGCGCCCGCTCCTTCCAGACCGGGGGCAGGGATTCGGTGGCGGCCAGGTCGAAGCGCAGCTCCACCTGCGAGTCACTGGTGTTCACGTGCTGGCCGCCCGGACCGGACGACCTCGAGAAACGCCACGCCAGCTCGGCCTCGGGGAGCGAGACGGAGCCGCGGATGAGGTAGGGACCGGACATGTGTCCCATGTTCCCGGCCGCGCCCCTCCCACGTCATCCGGTTTTCGCCACCAGGACCATCCGGGTAAAAAAGGTAAAGCGATCCGGAACCACCGGGACCCCCCTCGACGTTCTCCCGGGTGACGGTAGCTTCATCGGCACAGATACACGGATACAAGGGAAGGGACTCCCAACATGGCTGTAAGCCTGTCCAAGGGTGGCAACGTCTCGCTCACCAAGGAGGCTCCGGGCCTGACCGCCGTCACCGTGGGCCTCGGCTGGGACGTCCGCACCACCACCGGCACGGACTTCGACCTGGACGCCTCCGCCATCGCGGTCAACACGCAGGGCAAGGTCTACTCGGACGCCCACTTCGTGTTCTTCAACAACAAGCAGACCCCGGACAACTCCATCGTCCACACCGGTGACAACCGCACCGGCGAGGGCGCGGGCGACGACGAGGCGATCAACGTCAACCTGGCCGCGCTCCCGGCCGACATCGACAAGATCGTCTTCCCGGTCTCCATCTACGACGCCGAGAACCGTGGCCAGAACTTCGGCCAGGTCCGCAACGCCTACATCCGTATCGTCAACCAGGCGGGCGGCGCCGAGATCGCGCGCTACGACCTCTCGGAGGACGCGGCCACCGAGACCGCGATGGTCTTCGGCGAGCTGTACCGCAACGGCGCCGAGTGGAAGTTCCGCGCCGTGGGCCAGGGTTACGCCTCGGGCCTGGTCGGCATCGCCCAGGACTTCGGTGTGAACGTCTGACCGGCAGGGCTTCGGACGGGAGCCCCGGGACGCGGCGAGCAGGCCGTGGCCCGGGGCTCCCGCGCGCTACGTTGCCCGCGTGATCCTCCAGCCACTGCGCCCCGGCCGTGACATCCCGGCCCCGCTGCTCACCGAACTGACGGCGCTCTACGCCTCCCACCGCGACTTCCTCGCGCTCAGCGGAGACCTGCCCGACCCGGACGACGTACGGCCCGAGCAGGTGGCCGGCCTGCTGGCCGAAGAACTGGCCCACCCCGACGCCGAGGTGCTGCTGGCCAGGTCCGAGGGCCGGCTGGTCGCAGTCGTGATCACCCTGGCGCGGCACCCGGACCCGGCCGACCCGGACCCCTGGATCGGGCTGTTGCTGGTGGACGCCTCGGAGCAGGGCAAGGGGTACGGCCGGCGGGTCGCCGGCGCGGTCGAGGAGCGCTTCAGGGCCGCCGGCCGCCGGGCCGTACGGCTGGCCGTGCTCGACGGCAACGCCGGCGGGCTGGCCTTCTGGACCGCCCTCGGCTACGAGGTGGTCGACCACCGCCGCGACCACGCCCTCGGCCGCCCCTGTGCCGTGCTGCGCAAGGTGCTGCGCACCCCCCGGCGGGCGGCCCGGGTCGCCGTGGTCGACCCGGCGGGCGCCGTGCTCCTGTTCCGGTACGACAACGTCGAGGTCGGTGTGCACTGGGCGCTGCCCGGCGGCGGCCTGGAGGCGGGCGAGAGCCCGCGCGAGGGCGCCCGGCGGGAGTTGCGCGAGGAGACCGGCTGGGACGACCTGGAGCCGGGCGAGCTGCTGTGCACCTGGGAGCACGACTTCACGCACACCGGGGTCCCGGTCCACCAGCACGAGCACGTCTACGCCGTCCGCGGCCCGCACCGGGAGCCGGACGGCCCCCGGTTGGCCGCCGAGCACGCCGCCGACGGCATCCTCACCTGGCGCTGGTGGAGCCGGCCCGAACTGGCCGCCGAGCCGGAACCGGTGTGGCCCCCGGGCCTTGCCCGCATGCTGGACGAGTGGGAGGGCTGAGACGGGCTGCGGCGGGCGCTGGGACGGTGTGACGAACTGCGCCCCAACTGCGCTGTAAGAGGGGGTAGTTGATCATCGCAGCCGTGTCCGCATAACGGTTTCCGTCGCACGTCTTTCGGAAACGAACACGTAAAATGTTGTCGGCGCCCTGTCAAACAGGACGTGCTGGTGTCACTCTCTCCTCACCCGCCGCAACTCTGTGCATCCCCTGTGTTCCGCCTGTGTCTCCACCCCACGGAGACCAGACCCCAAGGAGATCGAGTGAGACAGCAGCCCCACGCGTCCCGCACCTCCCGCAAGACCGCCCTGCGCGCGGCCGCCCTGGCCGGTTCGGCGGCGATGGTCGTCCTCGCGCTGCAGAACGGCTCGGCCACCGCCGCCCCCACGCACACCCCCGGCGCCACGGCCCTCCCGCTCAGCGCCAC
The DNA here is from genome assembly GCF_036815105.1 of Streptomyces sp. IBSBF 3136. Lineage (NCBI taxonomy): Bacteria > Bacillati > Actinomycetota > Actinomycetes > Kitasatosporales > Streptomycetaceae > Streptomyces > Streptomyces sp. IBSBF 3136. The sequence goes on along the minus strand of NZ_JAJSZC010000135.1, from coordinate 1,127 downwards.
CGCCCGTGTCACCGCGCTGCAGACCGCCCAGCAGCACGCCGGCGCGGCGGCCCGGGAACTCGGTCTCGGCGGCAAGGAGAAGCTGGTCGTCCGGGACGTGCTCAAGGACGCCGACGGCACGGTGCACACGCGCTACGAGCGCACCTACGCCGGCCTGCCCGTCCTCGGCGGCGACCTCGTCACCCACGTCGCGAAGAACGGTTCGCTCAAGGGCGTCGACAAGGCGACCAAGGCCCGGATATCCGTGCCCACCACCACCGCGGCCGTCTCCCCCACGAACGCGAAGAAGACCGCCCTCAAGGCCGCGGGCACCGCGAAGGCCACCGCCTCGACCGCCCGCAAGGTCGTCTGGGCGGCCGGTGCCAAGCCGGTCCTCGCCTACGAGTCCGTGGTCAAGGGCGTCCAGCACGACGGCACCCCGAGCGAGGTGCACGTCATCACCGACGCGCGCACCGGCAAGAAGCTCTACTCCTACGAGGCGATCGACACCGGGACCGGCACCAGCCAGTACAGCGGCACGGTCACCATCGGCACCACCGCCTCCGCCTCCGGCGGCTACGACCTGATCGACGGCGGCCGCGGCGGCCACAAGACCTACGACCTCAACGGCGGCACGAGCGGCACCGGTGCCCTCTTCCACGACGCCGACGACACCTGGGGCGACGGCACGGTCGGCAACCGCCAGACCGCGGCCGTCGACGCCGCCTACGGCGCCGCCGTCACCTGGGACTTCTACAAGTCCGCGTTCAACCGCAACGGCATCGCCGGCGACGGCAAGGCCGCCTACTCCCGCGTCCACTACGGCAACGCCTACGTCAACGCCTTCTGGGACGACAGCTGCTTCTGCATGACGTACGGCGACGGCGCGAACAACGCCGACCCGCTCACCTCGCTGGACGTGGCCGGCCACGAGATGAGCCACGGTGTCACCTCCAACACCGCGGGCCTCGACTACAGCGGTGAGTCCGGCGGCCTGAACGAGGCCACCTCCGACATCTTCGGCACCGGCGTGGAGTTCTACGCCAACAACTCCACCGATGTCGGCGACTACCTCATCGGCGAGAAGATCGACATCAACGGCAACGGCACCCCGCTGCGCTACATGGACAAGCCCAGCAAGGACGGCG
>NZ_JAJSZC010000134.1:0-21692 GCF_036815105.1 Streptomyces sp. IBSBF 3136 | reverse complement strand
GCGTAGTGGCCGCTGCGCGCGTTCCGGGGCCGGATCGGCCGGGACGGTGGCGAGCGGAGTGATGGACATGCGTCTCCCCTGGTGCGTGCGCGCGAACGGTGCGCGGATGGATGCGCGGCGGAAGTCGTTCGTGGACGGACGACGGACGACGAGCGCCGGGTGACGGTCGGCAGGCGACGGTCTACAGGCGACTGGCGATTGGCGACGGCCTACAGGCGACTGGCGACTGGCGACTGGCGACTGTCTACCGGTGACGGGCGACAGTCGACCAGCGACGGGTGCGTGCGGGGGGGCGGCGGCAGGCCCGGGTCAGCTCCCGTGGCCGATGGCGCTGCAGACGCGCAACAGGTCGATGTGCAGACGGGAGGTGAGAAGGGGGACGCGCAACGGCGTACGGCACGCTCGGCCGCTGACCGTTTCGAGGCGCACCATGATTCCCTACCTGTTCACTGGGCTTCCTTCTCCGGAGTGTCGGTCCGCGGCCGGACGACGTCAAGGGGGCGTCCACGCCTGGGACTCCGGGCGGACGGCGACTCAGGGGCGAGGGCCGGCGCGGGGACTCCTCAGCGCCAGCGACATGTGACATAGTACTGATGTGGCGAAGCGACTGACCTGCGATGTCGTGGTCGTGGGAGCCGGCATGGTGGGCGCGGCCTGTGCGCTGTACGCCGCCCGGGCCGGCCTCGACGTGAGGGTGGTGGACCGGGGCGCGGTGGCCGGCGGCACCACCGGTGCCGGCGAGGGCAACCTGCTGGTCTCCGACAAGGAGCCGGGCCCGGAGCTTGATCTCGCCCTGCTGTCGGGTCGTCTGTGGGCCTCGCTGGGCGGGGAACTCGGTGCGGCGGTGGAGTACGAACCCAAGGGCGGTGTGGTGGTGGCCCGGACGCCCGGCGCCCTCGGTGCGCTGAGCGGCTTCGCCGCGGGCCAGCGTGCCGCCGGGGTCACCGCCGAGCCGGTCGGTCCCGACGAACTGCGCGAGCTGGAACCGCACTTGGCCACGGGCATGGCGGGCGGTGTCCGCTATCCGCAGGACGCGCAGGTCATGCCCGCACTGGCCGCCGCCCATCTGCTGCGCGCCTCCGGCGCCCGCCTCCACACGGGCCGGGCCGTGACCGGTGTGCTGCGCGCGGCGGACGGCTCGGTGCTCGGCGTCCGTACCGCCCGGGGCGACATCCACGCGCCCGCGGTGGTCAACGCGGCGGGCACCTGGGGCGGTGAGCTGGCCGCGTCGGTGGGCGCGGCCCTGCCGGTCCTCCCCCGGCGCGGTTTCGTGCTGGTCACCGAGCCGCTGCCGCGTATGGTCCGGCACAAGGTGTACGCCGCGGACTACGTGGCCGACGTGGCGAGCGACTCGGCCGCGCTGCGCACCTCGCCGGTCGTCGAGGGCACGGCAGCCGGTCCCGTCCTGATCGGCGCGAGCCGTGAACGGGTGGGCTTCGACCGCGCGTTGTCCCTGCGGGCGGTACGGGCTCTGGCGGCCGGCGCGATCGGGCTGTTCCCCTTCCTGGAGCGGGTGCGCGCGCTGCGGACGTACGCCGGTTTCCGGCCCTATCTGCCCGACCACCTGCCGGCGATCGGCCCCGATCCCCGGCTGCCCGGGCTGTACCACGCCTGCGGCCACGAGGGCGCCGGCATCGGACTGTCCACCGGCACCGGACTCCTGATCGCCCAGGCGCTGACCGGGAAGACACCTGACCTGGACCTCGCGCCGTTCCGTCCGGAGCGGTTCGAGCCCGACGGAGGGACCACGCGGTGAACCCACGGGAACTGGCCCGGGCCGTGCCGGGCACCGCCTTCACGGTCACCTTCGACGGCGGCCCCGTCACGGCGCTGCCGGGCCAGACGGTCGCGGCCGTGCTGTGGGCGGCCGGGGTGACCTCCTGGCGCAGCACCCGGGGCACCGGCCGGCCGCGCGGGGTGTTCTGCGGGATCGGGGTGTGCTTCGACTGCCTCGTGACCGTCAACGACCGCCCGAACCAACGGGCTTGTCTGGTTCCGGTACGGCCGGGCGATGTGATCCGCACGCAGGAGGGGACGGGCCTTGACGACGTCTGAGCGACCACACCTCGCCGTGGTCGGGGCGGGCCCGGCCGGACTGGCCGCGGCCCTGGCGGCGGCCGCCCGGGGGGTACGGGTGACCCTCCTGGACGCGGCCGAGCAGGCCGGCGGACAGTTCTACCGGCAGCCCGCCGCCGCCCTGGGCGCCCGCCGGCCACAGGCCCTGCACCACCAGTGGCGCACCTGGGAACGGCTGCGGGCCGGCCTGGACCGGCAACTGGCCGCCGGGCACGTCCGCCACCTGCCGGACCACCACGTCTGGTGCGTGGACCGCACGAACGGCAGCGACCGCGTCGACACGACCGACGGCATCGACGGCACCGATCGCACCGACGGCGTCCGCAGCCCTACGTCCGGTGGGGCGTTCGCCGTACACGCGCTGCGCGGGCCGCTTCAGGAAGAAGGAGTGACGGTACGCGCCGACGCCGTACTGCTCGCGACCGGCGGCTACGAACGGGTGCTGCCCTTCCCGGGCTGGACGCTGCCCGGCGTGGTCACCGCCGGCGGCGCGCAGGCCATGCTCAAGGGCGGCCTGGTGCTGCCCGGCCGTACCGTCGTGGTCGCCGGCACCGGTCCCCTGCTGCTGCCCGTGGCCTGCGGTCTCGCGGCGGCGGGCGCGCGAGTGGCCGCGCTGGTCGAGTCCGCCGATCCCAAGGCCCTGCCGCGACACGCACGGGCGCTCGCCGCACAGCCGGGAAAACTCGCCGAAGGCGCTCGATACGCCGGCCTGTTGCTGCGGCACGGGGTACGCACGCTCACCCGGCACGCCGTCGTGGAGGCGCACGGCGCCGACCGGCTGACGGCGGTCACCGTCGCCGCGCTGGACCGGGACGGGGGGCTCGTGGCGGGCAGCGCCCGCCGCATCCCCTGTGACACCCTCGCCGTCGGGCACGGCATGCTGCCGCACACCGACCTCGCCGAGACGCTCGGCTGCGCCCTGTCCCAGACGGGCGTCCGGGTCGACGGCGAGCAGCGCACCGACGTGCCGGGCATCTGGGCGGCCGGCGAGGCCACCGGGATCGGCGGTGCGGCGCCGGCGCTCGCCGAGGGGCACATCGCCGGCCGGTCGGTCGCCGCCCGGCTGCACGGCACCCCGCCCGACCCGCGCCGCTGGGCCGGGGCGGCCAGGGCCCGCGGGCGGCTGCGGGAGTTCTCCGCCGCGCTCGACGCGCTGTACGCCCCGCCGGCCGGCTGGGCGGCCCGGATCACCGACGACACGGTGGTGTGCCGGTGCGAGGAGGTGACCGCCGGCCAGGTCCGCACGTCCGTCGACGTGCTCGGGGCCGGGGACCCGCGCACCGTGAAGCTGCTCACCCGGGCCGGGATGGGCTGGTGCCAGGGCCGCGTGTGCGGCCCCGCGGTGGCCGCTCTCTCCGGCTGCCCGCCGACACCCGGCCGCCGCCCCTTCGCCCGCCCGGTCCCGCTCGGCGTACTCGCGGAACTGCCCGAGGACGAGCCGGACTGAACCGCGCCGCCGCCGGACCGTCGGAAGGACCCGGACCGGCCGCACCACCCCGGACTGCCGGCCCCAATGAGTCCATCAGTGATATGTCACACCCTATTGAACGGGAGACTTCTCATGCCTCACGCCTTGCCTCACGCCATGCCGCACGTCGAGCCTCACCCGGAGAACCGTCCCTGGCGCGGTGTCCTCGTCGCCACCGCGCTGCCGTTGCGCGAGGACCTGTCGGTCGACCACGACCGGTACGCCGAGCACTGCGCGTGGCTGGTGGAGAACGGCTGCGACGGCGTCGTACCGAACGGCTCGCTCGGCGAGTACCAGGTGCTCACCCCCGAGGAGCGCGCCGAGGTGGTGCGGACGGCCGTGACCGCGGTCGGCGGGGCACGGGTGATGCCGGGGGTCGCCGCCTACGGCTCCGCCGAGGCACGGCGCTGGGCCGAGCAGGCCGCCGAGGCCGGGTGCGGGGCCGTGATGCTGCTGCCGCCCAACGCCTACCGGGCCGACGAGCGGTCCGTGGTCGCCCACTACGCGGAGGTCGCCAGGGCGGGCGTGCCGGTGGTGGCGTACAACAACCCGATCGACACCAAGGTGGACCTCGTACCCGAACTGCTCGCCCGGTTGCACGGCGAGGGCCACATCCAGGGCGTCAAGGAGTTCTCCGGCGACGTCCGCCGCGCCTACCGTATCGCCGAACTGGCGCCCGAACTCGACCTGTTGATCGGCGCCGACGACGTGCTGCTGGAGCTGGCCGTGGCGGGCGCCAAGGGCTGGGTGGCCGGCTACCCGAACGCGCTCCCCCGGGCCTCGGCCGAGCTGTACCGCGCCGCGACGGCCGGCGACCTCACCACCGCGCTCCCCCTGTACCGGCAGCTCCACCCGCTGCTGCGCTGGGACTCGCGGGTGGAGTTCGTGCAGGCCATCAAACTGTCCATGGACGTGGTGGGCCGGTACGGCGGCCCGGTCCGCCCGCCGCGCGTCCCGCTGACGCCGGAGCAGGAGGCCGCGGTCCGCGCCGCCACCGAGAAGGCCGCGGCGGCCGGGCTCCAGTGACGGCCCACGGCAGAGGGATGCTGAAAGGGACTCCGGGAAAGGCACCAGGGAAGGAACCGCACGATGCGCAGCAAGCTCGTCCTGCACGCCGTCGACTCGCACACCGAGGGCATGCCGACCCGGGTGATCACCGGCGGGATCGGCACCGTACCGGGCGCCACGATGAACGAGCGGCGGCTGTGGTTCCGTGAACACCGGGACCCGGTCAAGCGGTTGCTGATGAACGAGCCGCGCGGGCACTGTGCGATGAGCGGTGCGATCCTGCAGCCGCCGAGCCGACCCGACTGCGACTGGGGGGTGATCTACATCGAGGTCTCCGGCTACCTGCCGATGTGCGGGCACGGCACGATCGGCGTGGCGACCGTACTGGTGGAGACCGGCATGGTGGAGGTCGTCGAACCCGTCACCACCCTGCGCCTCGACACCCCGGCCGGGGTGGTGGTGGCCGAGGTCGCCGTGCGGGACGGCGCAGCCACGAGCGTCACCCTGCGCAACGTGCCGTCCTTCAGCGCGGGCCTCGACCGCACGGCGGTGCTCGCCGACGGGCGGAAGGTGACGTACGACCTGGCCTACGGCGGCAACTTCTACGCCATCCTGCCGCTGGAGGAGTTCGGCCTGCCGTTCGACCGCGGCCGCAAGGACGACATCCTCGCCGCCGGGCTGGCGCTCATGGACGCGATCAACGCCGGGGAGGAGCCGGTCCACCCCGAGGACCCGTCCATCCGCGGCTGCCACCACGTCCACCTGTACGCGCCCGGCGCCACCGCCCGCCACTCCCGGCACGCCATGGTCATCCACCCCGGCTGGTTCGACCGCTCGCCCTGCGGCACGGGGACCAGTGCGCGTATGGCGCAGCTGCACGCGCGGGGCGAACTGCCGTTGCACACCGAGTTCGTGAACGAGTCGTTCATCGGCACCCGGTTCACGGGCCGGCTGCTGGACACCACCGAGGTCGCCGGCGTCCCGGCCGTCCTGCCGAGCTTCACCGGCCGTGCCTGGGTCACCGGCACCGCCCAGTACCTGCTCGACCCCGCCGATCCGTTCCCGGAGGGGTTCGTCCTCTAGCCACCGGCCCGCTGGAGACCGACTAGACTTCGATGATGCGTGACATGGCACCGACCCCGGCCCCCGAGGGCGCGACCGCGCCCGTGCTCCCCCGGCTGGGCGGCCGGCGGAGCAGTTACCGCGAGCGGGTCGCGGACGCGCTGCGGGCCGCGCTGATCGCGGGCGAACTGCGACCGGGCGAGGTCTACTCGGCACCCTCGCTCGCCTCCCGCTTCGGTGTCTCGGCGACGCCGGTGCGGGAGGCGATGCTGGACCTCGCCAAGGAGGGCCTGGTCGACACGGTGCCGAACAAGGGTTTCCGGGTCACCGCCGTCTCCGACCGGCAGCTGGACGAGTACACCCACATCCGCGCGCTCGTCGAGATCCCCACGGTGGTGGCCCTGGCCCGTACGGCCGACCGGGTCTCGCTCGAGGCCCTGCGCCCGGCGGCCCGGGAGATCGTCGCGGCGGCCGCGGCGGGCGACCTGATCGCCTACGTCGAGGCGGACACCCGCTTCCACCTGGGGCTGCTGGCCCTGGCCGGCAACGCCCACCTGGTCGAGGTGGTCGCCGACCTGCGCGGCCGCTCCCGCCTCTACGGCCTCACCGCCCTGGTCGAGGCCGGCCGCCTGCTGGCCTCGGCCGAGGAACACCTGGAACTCTTGGACGCGTTGCTGGAGCGCGACGAGACGGCCGTGGGCGAGATCATGACCCGGCACCTGGGGCACGTGCGCAGCCTGTGGGCGGCGCGGGACTGACCGGGCGCCGCGACCGCCGGGCCGGCAGCGCGGCGGACCGCCGGTGGTGCGGTGGGGTGACCGTACCGCTCGGGCCGCTCAGCCGGGAGCCGGGGGCAGGTCGTCGAGGAAGCCGGCCGTCGGCACGTGGAACAGGCACCCGGTGACCGGGGTCGAGTAGTCGAGGATGCGGTCGTGGGTGGCACCCGCGTCGCCGAGGAACATGTGCCGCAGCATCTGCTCGGTCACGTCCGGGGTGCGCGCGTAGCCGATGAAGTACGTGCCGAACTCGCCGTCGCCCAGGGTACCGAACGGCATGTTCTCGCGGACGATCTTGCGCTCGTCGCCGTTCTCGTCGGTGACGGTGTTCAGCGCCACGTGGGAGTCGGCGGGCTTGACGTCGTCGGGCAGTTCGACGTTGGCGAGCTTCGTCCGCCCGATGACCCGTTCCTGCTCCTCCGCCGGCAGGGCGTTCCACGCCGCCAGGTCGTGCAGGTACTTCTGCACGGTCACATAGCTGCCGCCGGCGAAGGCGGGGTCCTCGTCGCCGATGAACACCGCCGCGTCCGCGAGCCGCCCCTCGGGGTTCTCACTGCCGTCGACGAACCCGAGCAGGTCCCGCTCGTCGAAGTACTTGAAGGCATGGACCTCGTCCACGACCGTGACCGCTCCGCCGAGCCGGTCCAGGAACAGCTTGGCCAGCTCGAAGCACAGGTCCATCTGGCGGGCCCGGACATGGAAGAGCAGGTCCCCCGGGGTGGCCGGCGCGTGATGGCGGTCCCCCGAGAGTTCGGCGAACGGGTGCAGTTCCCGTGGCCGCGGGCCGGCGAACAGCCGGTCCCAGACGGCCGAGCCGATGCCGACGACACAGCTGAGCTGCTCGCCGGGGGCACGGAAGGCGACCGAGCGGCACAGGCCCGAGACGTCCTCCAGCAGGCCGCGGACCGTTCCCTCGCCGCCCGGATCCACGGTGAGCACCACGAACACGGCGGTTCTGGCCGGCTCGACGACCACGGGCTGTGACTCGGCCACGACCGGGCCTCCTGGGGGACGCGGGTGGATCCGTCGTACGGGGGCCGTCCGGCCCTCCATCCATCCTGCTGCCTTTGGGCCCGAACCGCGCGAGGACGTGCCCGGGGCGGCCGGCGGCGGGCCCGCGATCCCGCCCGCGCACGAACGAGGCCGTCTCCCCGTCACCGGGAAAGCGACCTCCGACCTGCTGTGAAGCTGGTCGGGACGGACAGAATTCGAACCTGCGACCCCTTGACCCCCGGAAAGCCCACGGCCGCGTGGTGGTACGGCCCCGCATGTCGACCAGCTCGATCTGGTCGGCACGCCGGACCGCCTCGTCCGGGACGGTCTCCCGCTGCCCCCCGTGATCGACTCCACCACATCACCCAGCGACTCCAGGTGCTGGATGTTGACGGTCGAGAGCACGTCGATCCCGGCGGCCAGCAGCTCCTCCGCATCCTGCCGGCGCTTGGCCTTGCGGGAGCCGGGCACGTTCGTATGGGCGAGCTCGTCGACCAGCGCGACGGCCCCCTCCCGTACGGCCTTCTCGGCGAGCAGGTCGAGGGTGAACTCGTCCGTCTCGACAAGTGTCGTCTCGGGGACGAGCGGGGTGTCCTCGGTACGGCGGACCGCCGCGCGCAGCCGGGCGAGCAGCTCGTCCATGCCGAACGGCTTGGTGATGTAGTCGTCGGCGCCGGCGTCGAGCGCGGCCACCTTCTCATCGGAGGACCGGCGGGCCGAGAGGACCAGGATCGGCATCCGGGACCAGCCGCGCAGTGCCCTGATGATGTCGACGCCGTCCATGTCGGGCAGGCCGAGGTCCAGCAGTACGACGTCGGGCCGGCGCGCGGCGGCGAGCCGCAGAGCCGTGGCACCGTCGGGGGCGGCGTCCACGCCGTAGTGCCGTGCCTGCAGGTGACTTCGGGAGTTGACGGCCCCAGGATGCCTCCCGGCCGCCAACTCCCGCGCGTGTCACGTCATCCCGTCAGTGCTTCGCCGCAAGCTCCTCGATCGCGATGTTGAGCTCCAGGACGTTCACGCGGGGATCACCCATGAAGCCGAGGGTGCGGCCCTCGGTGTGGTCCTTGACCAGCTTCTCCACCGTGGACACGGACAGGCCGTTCTTCGCCGCGACCCGGTGGGCCTGGAGTTCCGCGTAGTCCGGGGAGATGTCGGGGTCCAGGCCCGAGCCCGAGGAGGTCACCGCGTCGGCGGGCACCTCGGAGGCCTTGACCGTGAAGCCGGGTACCGAGTTGTCCTTCACTACCGCGGCCTTGGCGTCCTCGACCTGCTTGACCAGCACCTTGCTGTCCGCGGAGAGGTTGGTGGCACCCGACAGGATCAGCTTGTACCGCGTGTTGACGCTGTTCGTGCCGAGCCCGTTGGCCGGGCGGCCCTGGAACCACTTGAGGTCCGGATCCGGGGTCTCCTGGCCCTTCTTCAACGGCAGGTTGTACGACTGCCCGATCAGGGACGAGCCGACGACCTTTCCGTCTGCCTTGATCTCGGAGCCGTTCGCCTTGTTGTTGAACAGGGCCTGGGCGATGCCAGTGACGACCAGCGGGTAGATGACGCCGGTCACCAGGGTCAGCACGAGGAGGGCGCGCAGGCCCGCCCCGAGCAACCGGGCGGTGTTCGTTACGGAGTTGTTCATGGCGATCAGCCGATTCCGGGAATGAGGGAGATGAGCAGGTCGATGATCTTGATGCCGACGAACGGGGCGATCAGTCCACCGATGCCGTAGATCCCGAGGTTGCGCCGCAGCATCCTGTCCGCGCTCATGGGCCGGTACCGCACGCCCTTCAGCGACAGCGGCACCAAGGCGATGATGATCAGCGCGTTGAAGATGACCGCGGACAGGATCGCGGAGTTCGGCGAGGACAGGTGCATGATGTTCAGCTTGTCCAGGCCCGGGTAGACCGCCGCGAACAGGGCCGGGATGATCGCGAAGTACTTCGCGACGTCGTTGGCGATGGAGAACGTCGTCAGCGCGCCTCGGGTGATGAGGAGCTGCTTGCCGATCTCCACGATCTCGATCAGCTTGGTCGGGTTGGAGTCGAGGTCGACCATGTTGCCGGCCTCCTTGGCGGCCGACGTACCCGTGTTCATCGCCACCCCGACGTCCGCCTGGGCCAGCGCGGGCGCGTCGTTGGTGCCGTCACCGGTCATCGCGACCAGCTTGCCGCCCGCCTGCTCCCGCTTGATGAGGGCCATCTTGTCCTCGGGGGTGGCCTCGGCGAGGAAGTCGTCGACGCCCGCCTCCTCGGCGATCGCCTTGGCGGTCAGCGGGTTGTCACCCGTGATCATGACCGTCTTGATGCCCATGCGGCGCAGCTCCTCGAACCGCTCCCGCATGCCGTCCTTGACGACGTCCTTGAGGTGGATGACACCCAGGACGCGGGCGCCCTCGGCGTCCTCGACCGCGACCAGCAGCGGGGTGCCGCCGGCCTCGGAGATGCGGTCGGTCAACGCCTGGGCGTCGGCCGCGACTTCGCCGCCCTGCGCCTCGACCCAGGCGACCACCGAGGCGGTGGCGCCCTTGCGGATCCTGCGGCCGTCGACGTCCACACCCGACATACGGGTCTGGGCCGTGAACTCGATCCACTCCGCCTGCGCCAGCTCGCCCTGGTGACGCTCGCGCAGTCCGTACTTCTCCTTGGCCAGGACGACGATGGACCGCCCCTCGGGCGTCTCGTCGGCCAGGGACGACAGCTGGGCGGCGTCCGCGACCTCGGCGTCGGTGGTGCGGTGCACCGGCAGGAACTCGGCGGCCTGGCGGTTGCCGAGGGTGATGGTGCCGGTCTTGTCGAGCAGGAGCGTGGAGACGTCGCCGGCGGCCTCGACCGCGCGGCCCGACATGGCGAGCACGTTGCGCTGCACCAGGCGGTCCATGCCCGCGATGCCGATGGCGGAGAGCAGGGCGCCGATGGTGGTCGGGATCAGGCAGACCAGCAGGGCCACCAGCACGACCATCGTCAGGTGGGTGCCGGCGTAAGTGGCGAACGGCGGCAGGGTGGCGCAGGCCAGCAGGAAGACGATGGTCAGCGAGGCGAGCAGGATGTTCAGCGCGATCTCGTTGGGCGTCTTCTGGCGCGCGGCGCCCTCGACCAGGTTGATCATCCGGTCGATGAAGGTCTCGCCGGGCTTCGTCGTGATCTTGATGACGATCCGGTCGGACAGCACCTTCGTACCGCCCGTGACCGCGGAGCGGTCACCGCCGGACTCGCGGATCACCGGGGCCGACTCGCCGGTGATGGCCGACTCGTCCACCGAGGCGACGCCCTCGATGACGTCACCGTCGCCGGGGATGATGTCGCCGGCCTCGCAGACCACCAGGTCGCCGATGGTCAGCGCGGTACCCGGCACCTGCTCCTCGGAGCCGTCCTTGAGCAACCGGCGCGCGACCGTGTCGGTCTTGGCCTTGCGCAGGGTGTCGGCCTGGGCCTTGCCGCGGCCCTCGGCGACCGCCTCCGCGAGGTTGGCGAAAAGCACGGTCAGCCACAGCCAGGCACTGATCGTCCAGCCGAACCAGTCGCCCGGATGCTGGAAGGAGAAGACCGTGGTGAGCACGGAGCCGATCCACACCACGAACATCACAGGCGACTTGATCATCACCCGCGGGTCGAGCTTGCGGAACGCCTCCGGCAGCGACTTGATCAGTGCCTTGGGGTCGAAGAGGCCGCCGCCGACACGGCCCTCGATGGGCTTGTGGCCGGTGGGGACGTCGCTGTGCGGCGCCCGGGTGGGTGTGGCTGTGGACATGGAGTCCTCGGGGTTCTCTGTGCGGGTGGTCATCACGCCAGCCCCTCGGCGAGCGGGCCCAGCGCGAGGGCCGGGAAGTAGGTGAGACCGGTGATGATGAGGATCGCGCCGACGAGCAGGCCGGTGAACAGGGGCTTCTCGGTGCGCAGCGTGCCGGCCGTGACCGGCACCGGCTTCTGCTCCGCCAAAGAACCCGCCAGGGCCAGGACGAACACCATCGGCAGGAAGCGGCCCAGCAGCATCGCCAGTCCGGTCATGGTGTTGAACCAGTCGGTGTTCGCGTTCAGGCCGGCGAAGGCCGAACCGTTGTTGTTCGCCGCCGAGGTGAAGGCGTACAGGACCTCGGAGAAGCCGTGCGCGCCCGAGTTGAGCATCGAGTGCGGCGGGGTCGACAGCGCCATCGAGGCCGCCGTGAAGACCAGCGCCAGCGCCGGAGTGATCAGGATGTAGCAGGCGGCGAGCTTCATCTCCCGTCCGCCGATCTTCTTGCCCAGGTACTCGGGTGTACGGCCGACCATCAGGCCGGCGATGAACACCGCGATCACGGCCATGATCAGGATGCCGTAGAGGCCGGAGCCGGTGCCGCCGGGCGCGATCTCGCCCAGCATCATGCTGAGCATGGTGATGCCGCCGCCGAGCCCGGTGAAGGAGGAGTGGAAGGAGTCCACCGCGCCGGTCGAGGTGAGCGTGGTCGAGACCGCGAAGATCGACGAGCCACCGATGCCGAAGCGGACCTCCTTGCCCTCCATCGCGCCGCCGGCCGCCTGGAGTGCCGGGCCGTGGTGGGCGAACTCGGTCCACATCATCAGCGCGGTGAAGCCCAGCCAGATGGTGAACATCGTGGCGAGGATGGCGTAACCCTGCTTCACCGAGCCGACCATCACGCCGAAGGTGCGGGTCAGCGAGAACGGGATCACCAGGATCAGGAAGATCTCGAACAGGTTGGTGAACGCAGACGGGTTCTCGAAGGGGTGGGCGCTGTTGGCGTTGAAGTAGCCGCCGCCGTTGGTGCCGATCTCCTTGATGGCCTCCTGGGAGGCGACCGCGCCGCCGTTCCACTGCTGGGTCCCGCCCATGAACTGGCCGACCTCGTGGATGCCGGAGAAGTTCTGGATGGCGCCGCAGGCGACCAGGATCACCGCGACGACGACCGCCATCGGCACCAGGATGCGCAGCGTGCCGCGCACCAGGTCGACCCAGAAGTTGCCCAGCTCACCGGTGCGCGAGCGGGCGAACCCGCGCACGAGGGCCACGGCGACGGCCATGCCGACGGCGGCCGAGACGAAGTTCTGCACGGCCAGACCGGCGGTCTGCACGACGTGCCCCATGGTCTGCTCGCCGTAGTACGACTGCCAGTTCGTGTTGGTCACGAACGACACCGCCGTGTCGAACGACTGCGCCGGGTCGACCGAGGCGAAGTTCAGCGAGCCGGGCAGCACGCCCTGCAGCCGCTGGAGCACGTAGAGGAAGAGGACGCTGACCGCGGAGAAGGCGAGGATGCCGCGCAGGTACGCGGGCCAGGTCATCTCGGTGTCGGGATCGGCACCGATCGCCTTGTAGATCCACTTCTCCACCGTGAGGTGCTTCTTGGAGGAGTAGACCCGGGCCATGTGGTTGCCGACGGGAATGTAGACGAGTGCCAGCGCGCCTATGAGGGCGAGGAGCTGGAGCACGCCTGCGAGTACGGGACCCATGTCTGCTCTCAGAACCTCTCCGGGAAGATCAGGGCGAGGACGAGATAGCCCAGCAGGGCGACGGCCACGACCAGGCCGACGATGTTCTCGGCGGTCACAGCTTCGTCACCGCCTTGGCGACGAGGGCCACCAGCGCGAAACCCGCGAGGACGGTGACGACGAAGGCCAGATCGGCCATCGTGAACTCCTGAGGAGGTTCGGGGGTAGAACAAGGACGATTAGAGGAAACCGCCTCTCTGGCCGGATCCGGTCGCTCGTTGACGACCCTCATACGGCGGCCTGCACGGCTTTGACGAGACCCTTACGGCCGCACTCCACACCCCTGCATACCGGCAGGCAACGAGAGGCGTCTGATCAGAACAGCCGAAATCGCAGTCGGCAGATCACCGCGTCCGTCTCCCGCCGCACGGCGACCCGCGCTAGGTCTTGCCGACCCCCGGGGCCGCCCGAGATAGATCTTCAGCCGTCCAGGCCGTACGTCACTCATCGCTGCCGACGCGCTCCGCTCACTCGAGCAACTGCCCTGTAGGCAATGGGCTTTCCCCCTAACGAAGCCTTACGGCGAGCCTGCCGGGGCAAGCGTCAGCGATTCCTTGGCGCCGATCACGAGTACCTTGACACTGCCTTGACGTGACCTGGGCCGATAAGGTGAAAGCGGTGTGCCGGGAAGTCTGGTCGGCCGGGAGAGCCAGAGCGGCTCCCCGTGGTAGCTCCAGGGGTACGGCATGCGCGGCGTCGGTACGGTACTCGGGTTGGTCATCCTGGCCACCGTGGTGGCGACCTTCGCGCGCCGCTGGCGGATGCCGGCGCCGTCGTTGCTGGTGCTCGCCGGCCTCGGCGTCGCACTGCTGCCGGGCACCCCGCAGATCCAGATCAGCCCGCAGATCATCGCCCTCGTCGTACTGCCCCCGCTGCTCTACGCCAGCGCCGAGGAGATGCCCTGGCGGGAGCTGCGGGCCGTGTGGAAACCGGTCGGCATCCTCGCCATCGGCCTGGTCCTCGCCTCCGCAGCGGCCGTCGCCGCGGTCGCGGTCCTGGTCACCCCGCTGTCCTGGCAGATGGCGTTCGTGCTCGGTGCGGTGCTGGCCAGCACCGACCCGGTCGCAGTGACCGCGCTGGGCCGCAGGCTCGCCCTGCCCCCGCGGGTGCAGGTCCTGGTCCAGGCGGAGAGCCTGTTCAACGATGCCACCTCCCTGGTGCTGGTCCGGGTGGCGGCGAGCATCGCGATCGCGTCGGCGGCGGCGAGCTGGGGCGCGGCCAGTGGCCAGTTCCTACTGCTGGCCGGCGGTGGCACGTTGATCGGAGCTGCCGTCGCCGGGGTGGTCATGCTGATCCGGCGCCGTACCGAGGACCCGGTGCTGGAGACGGTGATCGCCCTGGTCACCCCCTACGCGTCCTATCTGCTTGCGGAGGTCGCGCACACCTCTGGGGTGACGTCATGCGTGGTCGCCGGGGTGATCCTGGGCGGCCGCGGCGACCGGCTCACCAACGCGCGCATAAGACTCCAGTTGCACGCCGTGTACGGCACGGTCGTGTTCCTGCTGGAGAGCGTGGTCTTCTCCCTGATCGGGCTGGCGCTGCCCGCGCAGGTGCGGGCGCTGGCCGACGGCGACCATGCCTGGCCGCTGTACGCGCTGGCCGTCGCCGCCACCCTCGTCGCCGTACGCCTGCTGTGGATCGCGCCGCTGTCGACGGTGGTCCAGCGCGGGGGCGGGGTCAGCCGGCTGAACTGGCGGATTCCGGTGGTGCTGACCTGGGCGGGCACGCGCGGGGTGATGCCGCTGGCCGCCGCCCTGTCCATCCCCGAGGTCGCGAAGAACGGCGGTGCACTGGCGGACCGCCCTTTGGTCCTCGTCCTGACGACGTCCGTAGTGGTCGTGACGCTCGTGGTCCAGGGCTTCACCCTCGCCCCCGTCGTGCGCGCCTCCGGCATCGCCCTGGAGCCCGCCCACACCGAACGCGAGGAGGTCCAGGCCCGCTCCCGCCTCGCCCACGCCGGACTCGCCCGGCTGGAGGAACTCGCCGAGCTGGAGGCCGTACCGGACATCGTCCTGGACCGGCTGCGCCGCGGCCTGAACGCCCGGCTGGAGGACGCCCGCGACCGCCTCGCCGAGAGCGACGGAACGGCAGCGGCCACCGAGACCGCCGACCGGGTCTACCGCGAACTGCGCCGGGACCTGATCACCGTGGAGTCGGCGGAGCTGCAGCGGCTGTACGACGCACACCGCATCAGCGACACGACCCGGCGGCGCCTGCAGCGGTCCTTGGACCTGGAGGAGGCCCGGCTGGCGGACGTCTGACGGAACTCGGCCGGCCGGGGCCGCACCTGTACGACCCGAGTCACCCATACGCAAGGGCTTTTCGCGATCCTGATGAGCCGCCGATACGCCCGCGGCCGGTCTTAACGGAAGCTTGACGCGCTCGGTGAGATCACTCATGGGCCCACGCGTAACTCCCTGCTTACGCTGGTGCGGCCGTCCGTGTGATGGCCGGAATCCCCCACGCTGAGCCGCACATCAGGAGAGCACGTCGATGGCCACCACCACCGAACAACCGCCGCCGAGCCGACTGCGGACGTGGATGCTGGAGGGCCTGTCCGACATGGGCAAGCACGGCGGCCACACGGGGCCCCACGCCGAGCCCGAGCCCCCGCACAAGGGCCAACGCTGGTGGCGGGTGATGTGTCTGACCGGTGTCGACTACTTCTCCACCCTCGGCTACCAGCCGGGCATCGCCGCTCTGGCAGCCGGCCTGCTCTCGCCGATCGCGACCATCGTCCTCGTCATAGTCACCCTGGCCGGCGCCCTGCCGGTCTATCGCCGGGTGGCGGAGGAGAGCCCGCGGGGTGAGGGTTCCATCGCGATGCTGGAACGGCTGCTCTCCTTCTGGCAGGGCAAGCTGTTCGTGCTGACCCTGCTGGGCTTCGCGGCCACCGACTTCCTGATCACCATCACCCTCTCCGCCGCCGACGCCTCCACCCACCTGGTGGAGAACCCGCACCTGACCAGCACGCTTCACGGCCACCAGATGGTGATCACGCTCTTCCTGGTGGCCCTGCTCGGCGCGGTGTTCCTCAAGGGCTTCCTGGAGGCGATCGGCGTCGCGACCGCGTTGGTCGGGATCTACCTCGCGCTCAACGTCGTGGTGGTGGTCGTGGGCATGTGGCACGTCATCACCGCGGGTCACGTGGTGACCGACTGGACCGGTGCCCTGACCGCGGAACACGGGAACGTCTTCGTCATGATCGGCGTCGCCCTCATCGTCTTCCCGAAACTCGCCCTCGGCCTGTCCGGCTTCGAGACCGGCGTCGCCGTCATGCCGCACGTCCAGGGCGACGACAGCGACACCGAGGAGCACCCCAAGGGACGTATCCGCGACACGAAGAAGCTCCTGACCGCTGCCGCCGTCATCATGAGTGCCTTCCTGATCACCACCAGCTTCATCACCACGGTCCTGATCCCTGCGGACGAGTTCAAGACGGGCGGCCAGGCCAACGGGCGTGCGCTCGCCTACCTGGCGCACCAGTATCTCGGCGGTGTCTTCGGCACGGTCTACGACATCTCGACCATCGCCATCCTGTGGTTCGCGGGTGCCTCCGCGATGGCCGGTCTACTCAACCTGATGCCGCGCTATCTGCCCCGCTACGGCATGGCCCCGCACTGGGCGCGGGCCGTCCGCCCGATGGTCGTCGTCTTCACGCTGGTCGCGTTCCTGGTGACCTGGATCTTCGACGCCGACGTGGACGCACAGGGCGGCGCCTACGCCACCGGTGTGCTGGTGCTGATCAGCTCGGCCGCGATCGCGGTGACCATCGCCGCCCGCAAGGCCGGGCAGCGGAAGTGGACGATCGCCTTCGCGGTCATCTCCGCGGTGTTCCTCTACACGACCGTCGTGAACGTCATCGAGCGCCCGGACGGTGTGAAGATCGGCGCCTGCTTCATCGTCGGCATCATCCTGGTCTCGCTGGCGTCCCGGCTGGCCCGCGCCTTCGAGCTGCGCGTCACGCATGTGGAACTGGACGACACGGCGGAACGCTTCATCCGCGACATGTCCCACCGCCGCATCCGCTTCATCGCCAACGAGCCCGGCCGGCGGGACAAGGCCGAGTACCGCGACAAGATCGAGCAGATCCGCGCCGACAACGACATGCCCGAGCCGGAGGACCTCGTCTTCGTCGAGGTCACGGTCACCGACCCCTCCGAGTTCGAAGCCGGGCTCACGGTGCGAGGCGAGGTCCTGCACAACCGCTACCGCGTCCTGACCCTGGAGTCCTCCTCCATCCCCAACGCCCTCGCCGCGCTCCTCCTGCACGCCCGGGACATCACGGGCTGCACCCCGCACATCTACTTCGAGTGGACCGAGGGCAGCCCCTTCGCCAACTTCCTGCGCTTCTTCCTCTTCGGCCAGGGCGAGGTCGCCCCGGTCACCCGCGAGGTACTGCGCGAGGCGGAACCGAACCGGGAGCGCCGCCCCCGCGTGCACACCGGTTGACGGCCGACTCCGCCGACCACGTCAGGACCCCGTCAAGATTCGCCTGTACGGCGCCAGGACCCCGTAAGCAGCGCTCGCCGGTCCCCCTACGGCCGCTTAGCGTCAGCGACATGCGACGGAGCGGACCAACGGGCCGGGCCGGCGACCGCCACTGGCGTGGCAGCGCCCGGCTCGCGGTGAGCTGCGCCATGGCGTTCTGCGCCATGGCCCTGCTCGTCGACTGGGACGCGGGAAGCCTGACGCCCCTGCGCGCCCTGCTCTGGGCCGCTCTGTCGGCCGCGGCGTTCGCCGTCCTGCTGCCGGCCCGGGTGAGCGCGGGCCCCGGATGGCTCACGGTACGTACTCCCTGGCGTCGGCACCTGGTCCACACGGACGCACTGACCGTCGTACGGCAGTACGACGGCGTCTCCTCCCACCTGGTCCTACGGGACATCCACGGCCACCGCGTGGAACTCGATCCCCGCATCCTCGCGGCCAACCCCTTCCTCTGGCACGAGCTCGACACGGGCGTCCGCCGCTCCCTGGAGCACGGAACGCTGCGGCACGGCGCGGATGTCCTCGACCGACTGGGCCACCGCATCGACGACGAGACATCGCAGGCGGTGCTCCGGGCATCGGGACTTTCCTGACCCCGGCCTGCGTGCGCCACACCGGTCTCACCTGGTTCGCGGACGCGGACGTACCCGTGCACGTGCTGCGCAAGATCGCCGGCCACGCATCCCTGGTGACCACGCAGCGGTAACTGCACCCGGACATGGACCAGATCACCAACGCGGGCACAGCACCTCGGCGCATCCCAGCATGCTCCGGGCGCCCCGTGCGTCGGCCCGGCGGCCGGCAGCGACGGGCTGAGAGCGAGCACAGGAAATGGTCCCAAAAATGATCAGGAGGCCGTGCCGGATCACTCCGACACGGCCTCCGACCTGCGTCTTCGCAAGTCGGGACGACAGGATTTGAACCTGCGACCCCTTGACCCCCAGTCAAGTGCGCTACCAAGCTGCGCCACGTCCCGCTGCGGGTTCACGCGGTGGAGTTCCGCGTGATCACGCAGGTCAACCCTACCGCACGCGTGCGGGTGCCCGTGTCCTACCCGCCGGGGCCGGGTCGAGGGTGCGGGCGGTGCGGCGGACCGGGACGAGGAGGGCGGCGCCGGTCGCAGCCAGGCAGAGGACGGCGAGCAGGGCCCAGCCGTGGATGTAGCCGTCGGCGTAGGGCAGGCCGGAGGGCTGGAGACGGCCGGTGACCAGGACACTGGTGAGGGCGGCGCCGATGGAGCCGCCGATGGTGCGGATGTTGGCGTTCATACCGGTCGCCGCGCCCGTCTGCTCGGGCGGGACGCTGCCCACGATGAGCTGGGCCATCGAGGCGAAGGCGAGCCCGATGCCGAGGCCGAAGAGGCCCGCGACCACACCGATCTCCCACTGGGCGTCGTGCCAGAAGGTCAGGAACCCGCAGGCCAGCGCGCCGAGTGCGGCACCGGCGGTGAGCAACGCCTTGGGGCCGACGTGCGGTTCGAGCCGTCCGGACAGGACACCGGAGAGGAACATCGCCACGAGCATGGGCAGCATGAGCAGGCCGGACTCGGTGACGCTCGCGCCGAAACCGTAGCCGGCCGCGGCCGGTGTCTGGACGAAGCCCGGCAGGAAGGACCAGATGGCGTACATGCCCGCGCCGAACAGCAGGGCGGCCGCGTTGGTGGTCCACACCGCGGGCAGCCGCATCACCCGCAGGTCGATCAGCGGCGTGCGGGAGCGCGCCTCGACCGTCAGCCACAGCGCGAACAGCAGCACAGCTGCGGCGAACAGGCCGAGCACCCTGGCCGAGCCCCAGCCCCAGCGGCCCGCCTGGCTCAGCGGCAGCAGCAGCGCCACCAGCCAGGTCGAGAGCAGCCCCGCGCCGAGCCAACTCACGCGCCCCTGGGCCCGCTTGGGCGACTCGGGGACGTAGCGCAGGGCGATCAGCACGGTGGCGGCGACGACGGCCACCGGGATCCAGAACAGCCAGCGGTAGTCCAGGGCGGAGACGATGGGCCCGGCGGCCACGATGCCGACACCGCCGCCGGCCGCGATCACCGCGGACAGGTTGCTGATGCTGCCGCTGACGTCGGACGAGGCGAACTCGTCCCGGATGATCCCGAAGGAGAGCGGGAAGAGGGCGCCGCCCACGCCCTGGACGACCCGGGCGACGATCAGCACGCCGATGGAGGGGGCCAGGGCTGCGACCAGGCAGCCGGCGAGGACGGTCACCAGGACCGCGACGAGGGTGCGCTTCTTGCCGGCGAGGTCGCCGACGCGGCCGAGGATCGGCGTGAAGACCGAGGCGGACAGCAGGTACGCGGTCATCACCCAGGTCGCGGTGGACTGCGAGGTGTGCAGCGCGTGCTGGACGGTCGGCAGGGCCGGCGCGATCAGCGACTGCAGCATGGCGAACACGCCGGCACCGGTCGCGAGGACCGCGAAGGTGAGGCGGGAGGACGAGCGGGGCATGGCGGAGCCTCTCCGAAAATCAGAGCGCGGAGGGTGAGGTGGAGATGTCTTCGGGACGGGCGGCGCGCGGCGCGCGAGGGCCCGTGCTCACGGGTGCGGGCGGCCTGCGCGGGGACGCGTCCGTCCACGGCGGTGCCACCCCGCACTGCTAAAGTGGAGGTACCCCTCCACTGTAACGGAGGCACACCTCCGGTTCAAGCGGATTCGGAGGTAGTCCTCCGGTTCCCCAACGATTCCCCTTCGGGAGGCATCCGTGACGGCCACGCCGTTCCCCGTCAGCGAGATCGTCGCGACCCGCCGGCCGCACCGCAAGGACGCCGCCCGCAACTACGACGCCCTGCTCGCGGCCGCCCGCGAGGCCTTCGCCGAGCACGGCGCCGACGCGTCCCTGGAGGACATCGCCCGCCGCGCGGGCGTCGGCATCGGCACCCTGTACCGGAACTTCCCCACCCGCCGCGACCTCTTCGAGAGCGTCTACGCGGACGACGTCAACGCCCTGTGCGCGGCGGCCCTGGAACTCGCCGACCGGGAGCCGTGGGAGGCGCTGACCGCCTGGCTGGACCGGTTCGCCGGCTACATGGTCACCAAGCGCGCGGTCCGCGAGGCCCTGAACGACGAGTCGGACATCTTCATCGCCTGCCGCGACTCCATGTACGCGGCCGGCGGACCGCTGCTGGAGCGCGCCCAGCGGGCGGGCGCGGCCCGAACGGACATGGACTTCGGCGACCTGCTGCGCATGGTCGCCGGGATCACGGCGACCGCCTTCGAGACCGACGCCCAGCGCGACCGGGTCCTGTCGATCGCCCTCGACGGAGTACGCACGGGCCGCTGAGGGCTACTTGATGAACGCGTTGGCCACCACCACGATCAGCCCGAGGGCCGCGTCCATCAGGCCGATCAGGACGGCGGCCACCCAGCCGCGCCCCGAGCCGCGGGCGGTGAACAGGCCGAGGCCGAAGAGGATCGCGATGTTCATGCCGAAGGCGATGTGCTCGATGCCGTTCGGGCGCCACCAGCCCCAGCCCGCGCCCGCGAGCAGGAAGACCGTCGGCAGTACGGCCGTGACCAGGGGCCACTCCTCGGCGAGGTTGCGCAGGACCTCCCAGCGGTGCTGCGGGGTGCGTTCGGCGATGTAGTGCGCGTAGCCGTGGGCCAGCGCCGAGGCGAACGCGGTCACCAGCAGCCAGAGGGCGTCGTAGCGGCGGCTGGCGGCGGAGGTGTGGCCGTACTGGGTGAGCGCGGCGACCAGCGAGCTGGCGAGGACGGCGCCGTAGACGCCGCCGAACAGGACGGCCTCCCGCGTGCCGTGCCGCCGGCGCCCCTCACCGGCGGCCGTCACGGAGTCGGCGACGGAGTCAGCCATGCTCCCCACGATCGCCCGCGCCCCGGCCCGCCGCCAGTCGGCGCGGCCCGACGAAGTGTCCTGCCACCAGGCCGGATGCCGCACACACTGTCACGCCCGCACGGCCCGGGCGCTGGCTAGGCTCGCCCCCATGACGCACAGCTTCGCGCTCCACATCCCCGACGCCGACCTCGAACCCGAGCCCCTCGACCCGGCGCAGATCGTCTCCGGGACGCCGGAGGTGACCGGCAAGGTGGTCTGGGAGTCGGCGGACGGCCGGCAGCTCCGCGGGATCTGGCAGATCACTCCCGGTGTGGTCACCGACACCGAGGCGGACGAGCTGTTCGTGGTGGTCAGCGGCTCCGCGACGATCGAGGTCGAGGGCGGCCCGGTGCTGGAGGTGGGACCGGGCGACATGGCGGTGCTGCGCGCGGGCGACCGTACGACGTGGACCGTGCACGAGACGCTGCGCAAGGCGTACGCCCTCACTCTGTGAGGCGCCGGGCGGGTCACGGACGCGACGCGGGCGGCCCCGGCCCACTCGCCTTCCCGGCC
>NZ_JAJSZC010000133.1:0-21709 GCF_036815105.1 Streptomyces sp. IBSBF 3136 | reverse complement strand
GCCCACAGCCGCCCCCGAGCAACCGACCCCCGCCTCGGCCCAGCAGCCCGCGCCCGGCCACGACCACGACCACGCGGACACGCCCGCTCCGGCGCTGGAGCCCACGGCGGGCCGCGCCCCCGGGGGTACCTCCGCGGTGGGCCGGGAGGCGGCCGACGCCGCCGCGCCGGGGCGGCAGCCTGCGGACCCGCCCGAGCCGGACCGCGAGCGCGTGGACACGCCCGCACCGGAGCAGCGGCCCGGAAGTGGTGTGCGCGAGTTCGGCCGGGGCGCCGTGGACCCGCCCGCGCCGGAGCTGGAGCTCGCGGACACACCCGCGGCGGGCCGCGACCCCGTGATTACGCCTGTGCCGGGCCTGGAGCCCGCAGACGCGGCAGCGCCCGGCCTGCGGTCCGCCCCCGCGCCCGCACCCGGCCGGGGGCCCGAGGACACGCCCGCGACGGCGCTGGAGTCCGCTCTGGAGCCCGTGCCCGCGCCCGGCCAGGGGTCCGGGGACACGCCCGCGCCGGGGCCGGACCCTGCGGGCAGACCCGTGCAGGGCCGCGAGCCGGGCGATCCGCCCGGGCCCGGGCACGGCTCCGCCGGTACGGCCGACGGCGTCGACGGTGTGTTCAAAGTTCGGCTGGCGAACTTCGAGGGGCCCTTCGATCTGCTGCTTCAGTTGATCTCCAAGCACAAGCTGGACGTCACCGAGGTCGCCCTGTCCAAGGTGACCGATGAGTTCATGGCGCACATCCGGGCCATGGGGCCGGACTGGGACCTGGACCAGACGACCGAGTTCCTCGTCGTGGCCGCCACGCTGCTGGACCTCAAGGCGGCGCGGCTGTTGCCCACCGCCGAGGTCGAGGACGAGGCCGACCTCGCCCTGCTGGAGGCCCGCGACCTGCTGTTCGCGCGACTGCTGCAGTACCGCGCGTACAAGCAGATCGCCGACATCTTCAACCGGCGCCTGGACGAGGAGGCCCGCCGCTACCCCCGTACCGTCGGCCTCGAACCCGAGCACGCCGAGCTGCTGCCCGAGGTCGTCATCAGCATCGGCCCCGAGGGATTCGCGCAGCTCGCCGTCAAGGCCATGCAGCCCAGGCCCAGGCCGCAGGTGTACGTCGACCACATCCACGCCCCGCTGGTCAGCGTGCAGGAGCAGGCGGGGATCGTGATGGCCCGGCTGAAGGAGCTGGGCGAGGCCAGTTTCCGGGTGCTGATCGAGGACACCGACGACACCCTCACCGTCGTGGCCCGGTTCCTCGCGCTGCTGGAGCTGTACCGGGAGAAGGCCGTCTCCCTGGAGCAGGAGGCCGCGCTCGGCGAGCTGCTGGTGCGCTGGACCGGCGACGGGGAGGCGGAGCCGATGGTCACCGACGAGTTCGACCGCCCGCCCGAGGTGCCCGAGGAGGAGAAGAAGGCATGAGCGAGACCACCGATTTCCCCACGGGCCCGGCGGCCGTCGCCGACCTGGACCTCAAGCCCGCCCTCGAAGCGGTCCTCATGGTGGTCGACGAGCCGGCGACCGAGGAGCACCTGGCCAGGATCCTGGAGCGGCCCAAGCGGCAGATCGCGGACGCGCTGCGGGAACTGGCCGACGACTACACCGTGCAGGGCCGCGGCTTCGAGCTGCGGTTCGTCGCGGGCGGCTGGCGCTTCTACAGCCGCGCCGCGTACGCGCCCGCCGTCGAGCGGCTCGTGCTGGACGGCCAGACGGCCCGCCTCACGCAGGCCGCGCTGGAGACCCTGGCCGTCGTGGCCTACCGCCAGCCGGTCAGCCGCAGCCGCGTCTCCGCCGTGCGCGGAGTCAACTGCGACGGCGTGATGCGCACCCTGCTCCAGCGCGGTCTCGTCGAGGAGGCGGGCGCGGAACCCGAAACAGGTGCGATCCTGTACAGGACGACGAACTACTTCCTGGAGCGGATGGGCCTGCGCGGCCTGGACGAGCTTCCGGAGCTCGCGCCCTTCCTCCCGGAGGCGGAGGCGATCGAGGCCGAGACCCAGGAGGGAGTCCCGTCGTTCGATCCGGACGCCCCGGATTCCGAGGACGCAGACGACAAGACGGAACTTTGATGCGAAGCAGCAGCGGCAGGAACAGCAGCGGAAACAACGGCGGGAGCCGTGGTGGCAACAGCGGCGGCCGCGGCGGGAGCGGTGGTGGCCGCGGTGGCTACCGCGGCGCCGGCACCTCCCGTGACGACAACCAGGGCGGTCGGCCGAAGAAGCCGCGCCCGGAGGAGCGGCGCTACGACGTGGGTCCCGGCGCCACCCAGTCCGGCCCGAAGTCCGGGCGGGGCGCCTCGGCGCGCGGTGGCGCCAAGGGCGGCCCCCGGCAGGGCCAGGGCACCGGGCGGGACCGCTCGGCCCCGGCGCGCTCGCGCGAGTACGAGACGCGGGCCGAGGAGCGCAACCGCGAGCGGTACGCGGGCAAGAAGGACGTCAAGCCGCCCAAGACCTTCCCGGGCGCCGAACAGGAGGGCGAGCGGCTGCAGAAGGTCCTCGCGCGCGCGGGCTACGGCTCCCGGCGCGCCTGCGAGGAGCTGATCGAGCAGGCCCGGGTCGAGATCAACGGCGAGATCGTCCTGGAGCAGGGCCGCCGCGTGGACCCGGAGAAGGACGAGGTCAAGGTCGACGGCCTGACGGTCGCGACGCAGTCGTACCAGTTCTTCTCGCTCAACAAGCCCGCCGGTGTCGTCTCCACCATGGAGGACCCGGAGGGGCGCCAGTGCCTCGGTGACTACGTCACCAACCGCGAGACCCGTCTCTTCCACGTCGGCCGGCTCGACACCGAGACCGAGGGCGTCATCCTGCTCACCAACCACGGCGAGCTGGCGCACCGCCTCACGCACCCCAAGTACGGCGTGAAGAAGACCTACCTCGCGCACATCGTCGGCCCGATCCCGCGTGACCTCGGCAAGCGCCTGAAGGACGGGATCCAGCTGGAGGACGGCTACGCGCGCGCGGACCACTTCCGGGTGGTCGAGCAGACCGGCAAGAACTACCTCGTCGAGGTGACCCTGCACGAGGGCCGCAAGCACATCGTGCGGCGCATGCTCGCCGAGGCCGGTTTCCCCGTCGACAAGCTGGTGCGCACCGCCTTCGGCCCGATCACCCTGGGCGACCAGAAGTCGGGCTGGCTGCGCCGTCTGAGCAACACCGAGGTCGGGATGCTCCTGCAGGAGGTCGACCTCTAGGAGGTGCCCGCACGGCGTTCTGACGGCCGGTCCCCGATTCTCCGGGACCGGCCGTCGGCGTGTGCGGGAACGGGGCTCCAGGGCGCGCTGAGGGGCTTGCGCGGTCCGCCTCGCGCCCTTGTGGTCGCCGCCCTCCACTCGTCTGCCTCGCCGGCGCCTTCGCCGGCGCCTGGCTCGGCGCGGACGCCTGGCCGGCCGAGTGGGCCGACCGGATCGAGCAGGGGCGACCTGTCGACGCCGGGGGCGCTCTGGGACGCTTGGGCCCATGATCGACGACCTCGACATGGACCTGACGCCCGTGATCGCCGAGCAGCCCCACCCCCTGCTGTTCGCGACGGTCTCCGGAGCCCACCTGTACGGTTTCCCCTCCCAGGACTCCGACCTGGACCTGCGCGGCGCCCACCTGCTGCCGGTGGCCGACCTGGTGGGGCTGCGCGAGCCGGAGGAGACCCGGTCCCGGGCGTGGGTGCGGTTCGGCGTCGAGATGGACCTCGTGACCCACGACGTGCGCAAGTTCGTCCGGCTGATGCTCCGGCGCAACGGCTACGTGCTGGAGCAGCTGCTCTCGCCCCTGGTCGCGCACACCACGGAGGCGCACCGGGAGCTGACCGCCCTCGTGCCCGGCGTGCTCACCGGCCACCACGCCCACCACTACCGCGGCTTCGCGGTCACCCAGTGGCGACTGTTCGAGAAGACCGGCGAACTCAAGCCGCTGCTCTACACCTTCCGCGTGCTGCTCACCGGCATCCTCCTGATGCGCAGCGGCGAAGTCCAGGCCCATCTGCCCACGCTCCTCGAGCAGGTGGACGCGCCCGGCTATCTGCCGGAGCTGATCGCCGCCAAGGCGGAGCGCGAGCACGGCAGCGCCGACATCGGCCACGCGCGCGTGGAGGCCGACGTGGAGCGGCTGCACGCCGCGCTCGACGCGGCGCAGACCGCCTCAGCGCTGCCCGACGCGCCCACCGCCCACGACGCCCTGCACGACTTCCTGGTACGGGTCAGGCGCGCAGGCTGAGGCGCGGCGGACCCGGTGGAGGAAGCCGGCGACGCGGGCGTGGTCCGGCTCCGACGGCAGCGGGGTGCGGCCGAGGGCCTCGTCGGTCTCGGCGGCGAGCCGGACCATGCGCGCCTCCACCTCGGCCCACGGCACCTCGCCCCGTTTCACCGCCAGCAGCGGCTCGCGCAGGTCGCCCACGTCGAGCCGTAGCTCGCCGGTGCGCAGCAGGTCACGGGCGCTCAGCAGCAGGCGCAGCAGGTGCATCGCGTGCTTCCAGCGCGGGGCGCCCGTCGTGCGGACGTCGGCGTCGAGCTTGCGGCGCTGGCCGAGGGCGTAGCGGGTGAAGGTGCCGTGGACCTGCCGGGACAGGAAGGCGCCGCGCAGCGACAGCAGCTCGCGGCCCGTGTCGTCCAGGTGCTCGACCAGCGGCGAGTGCAGACACTCCAGGATGTTCGGGTTGCCGCGCAGCGCCAGCTCGCAGAACCGCTCCAGCTCCCAGGAGAAGCGCTCCTCGCCCGGCCCCTCCACATGCGTCGGCGGCTTGTGGAAGCGCCAGAACAGCGGAGTGGGGGCGAGGAAGACGCCTCTGCGATCGGTGTCACTGGTCTGCGTGGCCAGGCCGAAGGCGCGTGACCCCATGACACAGGAGTAGATCGTGTGGTCGCGCACCAGGTCCTGGGGGTCCGGGTGCTCCTCGGGGGTCTCGGGCCGCATGCCGGGAGCGTACGCGGCCCGTTCACGCCAGGCGGATCGAATTTCCCTTCACCGTGATCGTCCTGGGCGGAAGCGGCTTGGTCGCCGGGCCGTGCGCCACCGATCCGTCGGTGATCTCGAACCTGCTGCCGTGGCAGGGGCAGTCGATGGTGCCGTTCGCCACCTGGTTCACCGTGCAGCCCATGTGGGTGCAGATCGCCGAGAAGGCCTTGAAGTCGCCCTTGGTCGGCTGGGTGACCACGACCTTCTGCTCCTTGAACACCTTGCCGCCGCCCACCGGGATGTCGGCCGTCCCGGCCAGTTTCTCGGTGCCGGGCGAGGAGCCGCTCTGGTTGCCGCCGCACCCGGCGGCGAGCGTAGCCACGCCCGTCGCGAGAACCGTGCGCCGCGTGGTGCTGTTGGTCATGTCGCCACTCCGAAAGATACGTGGGATTCGAAAGAGAAGACCGAGAGGACAGAGAAGGCAGAGAAGACTCAGGAGACTCAGGAGACAGAGGAGACAGAGGAGACAGAGGAGACAGAGGAGACAGTGGGGACAAACGCGGAAAACGCGATCATCTTCGCATCGAAGACGCCCAGGGCGCCGGAACCCCGGACCGGCCGTCACCGGATCGGGCCCCGTCTCACCCGGCGGGCGCCGCGCGCCCGGCCGGCCGGGGCTGACTAGGCTGGACGGGCAGGAAGTCGGTACGCATGTCAGCGAGGAGCAGCGCCGTGGCGGTACGAGCGGTCCGGGAGGCCGTCCAGCGGGACCCGGACGAGGCCGGGCACAAGGTCGAGCGGGTGGCCGCCCTGCGCGAGGACGTCGCCCGGTGAGGACCGCACTCGTCATCGGCACCGGACTCATCGGCACCTCCGCCGCGCTCGCCCTCACCCGACGCGGTGTCGTCGTGCACCTCGCCGACCACGACCCCGAGCAGGCCCGCACGGCGGCCGCGCTCGGCGCCGGCACCGACGAGGCCCCCGCGGGCCAGGTGGACCTGGCGCTCGTCGCCGCCCCGCCCGCCCATGTGGCCGCCGTCCTCGCGGACGCCATGAGCCGGGGCCTGGCGCGCGGCTACGTCGACGTGGCCAGCGTCAAGGGCGGCCCGCGCCGCGACCTCGAGGCGCGTGGCCTCGACCTGTCGTCGTACATCGGCTCCCACCCGATGTCCGGCCGGGAGAAGTCGGGCCCGCTCGCCGCGACCGCCGATCTGTTCGAGGGGCGCCCCTGGGTGCTCACCCCGACCCGCGACACCGACACCGAGGTCCTCAACCTCGCCCTGGAGCTGGTCTCGCACTGCCGCGCGGTCCCGGTGGTCATGGACGCCGACGCCCACGACCGGGCCGTCGCCCTCGTCTCGCACATGCCCCACCTGGTCTCCAGCATGGTCGCCGCCCGCCTGGAGAACGCCGAGGAGGCCGCCGTGCGGCTGTGCGGTCAGGGCATCAGGGACGTCACCCGGATCGCCGCCTCCGACCCCCGGATGTGGATCGACATCCTCTCCGCCAACCCCGGTCCGGTCGCCGACCTCCTCGCGGACGTCTCCACCGACCTGGACGACACCGTGCGGGCGCTGCGCGCCCTGCAGTCGTCCGACGAGGCCAAGCGGCGTGAGGGCAGCGCAGGCATCGAGGACGTGCTGCGGCGCGGGAACGCCGGGCAGGTGCGGGTACCCGGGAAGCACGGGTCCGCTCCGCGGGTCTACGAGGTCGTGGCCGTGCTCATCGACGACCAGCCGGGACAGCTGGCCAGGATCTTCGCGGACGCCGGACAGGCCGGGGTCAACGTCGAGGACGTGCGCATCGAGCACGCGACGGGGCAGCAGGCGGGTCTCGTCCAGCTCATGGTCGAGCCGAAGGCGGTGCCGGTCCTGACGGCCGCGCTGCGTGAGCGCGGCTGGGCGCTGCGCCAGTAGGACCGCCCGCAGGACCGCGCCCCGGGCCCGTCCGGCACGCGTGTGTCCGGACGAGTGACCCGCACCCAGTAACCTTGTGCGGGGCGCTCTCGCTCCCCGCTCCCCGCACCGCACCAGGAAGGTGTCCCCCCGTGGAAAACGGCGCCCCGACCGCCAAGCCCGTCATCGTCGCGATCGACGGTCCCTCCGGCACGGGCAAGTCGAGCACGTCGAAGGCCGTGGCCGCGCAGCTCGGCCTGAGCTACCTGGACACCGGTGCCCAGTACCGGGCGATCACCTGGTGGATGGTCTCCAACGGCATCGACCTGGAGGACCCCACCGCGATCGCGGCCGTCGCCGGCAAGCCGGAGATCATCTCCGGCACCGACCCGGCCGCCCCGACCATCACGGTCGACGGCGTCGACGTGGCCGGCCCGATCCGCACCCAGGAGGTCACCTCCAAGGTCAGCGCGGTCAGCGCGGTGCCCGAGGTGCGCTCGCGGATCACCGAGCTGCAGCGCTCGCTGGCCTCCGGCGCCGAGCGCGGCATCGTGGTCGAGGGCCGGGACATCGGCACCACCGTGCTGCCCGACGCCGACCTGAAGATCTTCCTCACCGCCTCCGCCGAGGCCCGCGCGGCCCGCCGCAGCGGTGAGCTGAAGGGCGCGGACGTGCAGGCCACCCGTGAGGCCCTGATCAAGCGGGACGCGGCCGACTCAAGCCGCAAGACCTCGCCGCTCGCCAAGGCGGGCGACGCGGTCGAGGTGGACACCACCGAACTCACCCTCGCCCAGGTCATCGAGTGCGTCGTCACCCTGGTCGAGGAGAAGCGAGCCGGGAAGTGAGCCTTCCGTCCCTGCCCACGGAGCGGGGCGCCGAGGTCGGCCGGCGCATCGGCGTCGGTCTGATGTTCGGGCTGTGGAAACCGCGTGTGCTGGGCGCCTGGCGGATGCCCGCCACCGGTCCGGCGATCCTCGCCGTGAACCACTCCCACAACATCGACGGACCGATGGTGATGGGCGTGGCACCCCGGCCGACGCACTTCCTGATCAAGAAGGAGGCGTTCATCGGCCCGCTGGGCTCCTTCCTGAGCGGTATCGGCCAGCTGAAGGTGGACCGCGCCTCCGCCGACCGCGCGGCCATCGGCCAGGCGCTCGGCGTCCTGGAGAACGGGGGAGTGCTGGGCATCTTCCCCGAGGGCACCCGGGGCGAGGGCGACTTCGCCTCCCTGCGGGCCGGCCTCGCCTACTTCGCGGTCCGCAGCGGGGCGCCGATCGTGCCCGTGGCCGTCCTGGGAAGCTCCGACCGGCCGGGACGGCTGGTCAAGGGACTGCCCCCGCTGCGCTCGCGTGTCGACGTCGTCTTCGGCGACCCGTTCGAGGCGGGCGACGGCAGTGGACGGCGCACCCGCAGGGCGCTGGACGAGGCGACCGAGCGCATCCAGAAGCAGCTCACCAGCCACCTGGAAAACGCCAGGCGCCTGACCGGGCGCTAGGCGACACTTGAGTAGTGGATCTGCCCAAAAGGGTCGTTCCACCGATCACCACGATGAACGACGAGGTACGGACTTCATGAGCGACCAGATCCAGCCCGAGGGCTCGGCAGAGCACGAGTACGAGCACGGGGCGCTCGGCGACGCCGAGTACGCGGAGTTCATGGAGCTCGCCACCGAGGAGGGCTTCGACCTCGAGGACGTCGAGGGCGCCATCGAGGCGGCCGGCCACGGGCCGCTCCCGGTCCTCGCCGTCGTCGGCCGGCCGAACGTCGGCAAGTCGACGCTCGTCAACCGGATCATCGGCCGGCGCGAGGCCGTCGTGGAGGACAAGCCCGGCGTCACCCGCGACCGCGTCACCTACGAGGCCGAGTGGGCGGGCCGCCGCTTCAAGGTCGTCGACACCGGCGGCTGGGAGCAGGACGTCCTCGGTATCGACGCCTCCGTGGCCGCCCAGGCCGAGTACGCGATCGAGGCGGCCGACGCGGTCGTGTTCGTCGTGGACGCCAAGGTCGGCGCCACCGACACCGACGAGGCCGTCGTACGGCTGCTGCGCAAGGCCGGCAAGCCGGTCGTGCTGTGCGCCAACAAGGTCGACGGCCCGAGCGGCGAGGCCGACGCCTCCTACCTGTGGAACCTGGGCCTCGGCGAGCCGCACCCGGTCTCCGCGCTGCACGGCCGAGGCACCGGCGACATGCTGGACGCCGTCCTCGAGGCGCTCCCGGAGGCGCCCGAGCAGAGCTTCGGCACCGCCGTCGGCGGCCCGCGCCGCATCGCGCTCATCGGCCGCCCGAACGTGGGCAAGTCCTCGCTGCTTAACAAGGTGGCCGGTGAGGAGCGCGTCGTCGTCAACGAGCTGGCGGGCACCACCCGCGACCCGGTCGACGAGCTGATCGAACTGGGCGGCGTGACCTGGAAGTTCGTCGACACGGCGGGCATCCGCAAGCGCGTCCACCTCCAGCAGGGCGCCGACTACTACGCCTCGCTGCGCACCGCGGCCGCGGTCGAGAAGGCCGAAGTGGCCGTCATCCTGATCGACGGCTCGGAGAACATCTCGGTCCAGGACCAGCGCATCGTCACCATGGCGGTGGAGGCGGGCCGCGCGATCGTCCTCGCCTTCAACAAGTGGGACACCCTCGACGAGGAGCGCCGCTACTACCTCGAGCGGGAGATCGAGACCGAGCTGGGCCAGGTCGCCTGGGCGCCCCGGGTCAACGTCTCGGCCCGCACCGGCCGGCACATGGAGAAGCTGGTCCCGGCGATCGAGACCGCCCTCGACGGCTGGGAGACCCGGGTCCCGACGGGCCGGCTGAACGCCTTCCTCGGCGAGCTGGTCTCGGCCCACCCGCACCCGGTCCGGGGCGGCAAGCAGCCCCGCATCCTGTTCGGCACCCAGGCCGGCACCAAGCCCCCGCGGTTCGTCCTGTTCGCCTCCGGCTTCATCGAGGCGGGCTACCGGCGCTTCATCGAGCGCCGACTGCGCGAGGAGTTCGGCTTCGCGGGCACCCCGATCCACATCTCGGTGCGGGTGCGCGAGAAGCGCGGCGCGAAGAAGAAGTAGAAGCGGCGGCGGAAGCCGCCGCGCGACGGCGAAGGGGGGGCCCCCCCCCCGGGGGGGGGGCCCCCCCTTCGACGTAGGTCGGGTCCCGCGGGTCACGCGCCCCGGCGCGGGCCGGGCGGCAGTGCCGCCGGGACATGGTGCATGCCGGTCTCCTGCGGGCGCCCCAGCGTGCCGATCCGCTGCCACTGCGCCTGCTGCTGGCCGCTGCCGTGCCGGGCGCTGTACGCCCCCGCGCTGTAGGCGCTGTAGGCGGCCCGGTACGAGCCGGTGCTGTGCGGGGCGATCCCGAAGGCACTGAACCCCAGCTCCTCCTCGCCGCTGCGGTCGCCCGGCAGCGTGCGGAAGCTCCTGACCCACTCCGCGTAGAGGGAGTCGTAGATCGGCGTGGCGGACGCGCCGCCGGCCGACTCCTGGCCCGCCCGTGCGGACGGGATCGAGGAGAAGGACGACCGGCGGGGAGGAGGGGTGTCGTATGCGTGCACGTATGTCCAAACGACGGCAGCCCGGAAGGGATGCGGCCGGTGCGCGGCTTTTGGGCGGTGGCGCCGGGTTCCCGGCGCCGCTCCCGCCGCCGGGTGGCGCTCAGGTGCCGGCGAGCGGCAGCGCCGCCGCGACCAGCTTCCCGTTCGCCGCCGCCTTGTCCAGGGCCTCCCGCAGCAGGTCCTCGCGCGGCTGGCGTCCGATGGATCCCACCGGGGCCGCGAACATCAGTACCTGCTGGTGCTTGTTGGCGGCGGCCCGCCAGCTGTCCGTGACCTGCAGCGGCTGGTGCGCCTGCCACCAGGCCACGGGCTGACCGCCGCCCGGGCCCGGCTGGAGCACCGCGTGCAGCTGGCCGACGGCGAGCAGCACCGACCAGCCGTGCAGCACCGGCGGCACGGACACCAGCTCGGTCACCGGCATGAAGCCCTGCTCGATGAGGAGCGGGAGGAAGTCGTCGCCGACCCCGGTGGAGCCGGGTCGCACGATCGGCGCCGTCGGCTCGACCACCAGCGCGGGGTGCAGCTCGCCCTCGACCAGCACGAGTCCGCTGGTCACGCCGAGCACGGCCTGCTCGGGCACGGGCCGCTGCGGCGTGCCGCCCGCGGCCATGTCGCCGCCGGTGCCGCCGATGGAGCGTACGGCGCCCTGCAGTTGCTCCTCGGTGACCTGGACGACCTGGGAGGGCAGGCAGCCGGCGTGGGCGAAGGCGAGGACGGCGGTCTCGTCACCGACGAACAGAACGGTGCTGGTGCGCTCCTGCTCGGAGTCGCCCGGGGTGCGGCAGGAGGTGCAGTCGTAACTGCCCGGGGCGTTCTCTCCGGCGAGCAGCCGGTCGGCTTCTTCGTCGCCGATCTCGGCGCGTACGGCGTCACTCACGTCGAGCATGCGCGGCACGGTGGCTCCCTCGGGATGCGGTGCTGGGTCGACCGGGTGGCTCCCGGCCCCTGAGCCCCGGGGTTCCGGGCTCATGAAGAAGACAACGGACGTCCTGTGGTGGGGGTCACGCCCCGGGCGCGACGGAATCGAACCATCCACCGCACAGGGTCACGTGAGGTACGGAATTGGCCACTCACCGTCAACTCGGTGCGAAGTCAAGAAACTTGAACGGGTGAAGTAGGTCACAGATCGCCTCAGCTGGTGGTCGAAAAATCAGGAAATCAGCGCATGAAAGGGCTGGCCGAAAATCGACGATACCCGAGGTAACGGCGAACTGGCCTGGAATGACAAGGAGTTGGTTGATATCGACCGCCCGCACTCCCTAGATTCCTCCGCCGTGTGCAGACAGCACCGCTCGGGTACGTCCGCCGGCCGGCACCAGGCAGAGCACGATCGGCACCGGTCGCGGCGGACGGGGCGGGCACGGAGCACCGCGGCCATGCGCGGCGATCCGTGTCCCGTCCGGGGGAGCCCGGGTTCGTGGGAGAGGGAATTACATGTCCGAGTGTGCCGATACCACCCGTACCACCGCTCGTCACGACGGCGCCCGCAAGGGCCGTACGACGGCCGCCCTCACCGGGGCGGCGCTGCTGGCCCCGCTGGGCCTGCTGGCCGCGACCGGCAACGCCGCGGCGGCGGACAACGGAGTGTGGGACCGCATCGCCCAGTGCGAGAGCGGCGGCAACTGGCACATCAACACCGGCAACGGCTACTACGGCGGGCTCCAGTTCTCCGCCGGCACCTGGCGCGCGTACGGCGGCTCCGCCTACGCCCCGACGGCCGACCAGGCCTCCAGGGGCGCGCAGATCGCCGTCGCCACCAAGGTCCAGCAGGCCCAGGGCTGGGGCGCCTGGCCGGTCTGTTCGGGCCGCGCCGGCGCCTCGGGAGCCGCTCCCGCGGCCGCCTCGGGGGCCGCCGCCAAGACGGGCGTGACGACGAAGTCCGCACCGGCGAAGACGCCCGAGCGCTCGGCCACCCACGTCAACCGCGGCGCCTCGCGCGGCGGCTACACCGTCCGCGAGGGCGACACCCTGAGCATCATCGCCGCCCGGCACGGGACCACCTGGCAGCGGATCTACGCCGCCAACAGGTCGGTCATCGGCGGCGACCCGAACATGATCGTGCCCGGCCAGCACCTCGCGCTCTAGAGCGACGCCCCACCGCCCGGCAGCCGCTGTCCCCGACGAGGACAGCGGCTGTCCGCATCGGCTGGCAGACTCGGCCCCATGTTGGAGACCTCGGCACGGCTGCTGCGTCTGCTCTCGCTGCTCCAGGCCCACCGCGAGTGGTCGGGGGCCGACCTCGCCGAACGGCTCGGCGTCACCGCGCGCACCGTCCGCCGGGACGTGGACCGGCTGCGCGAGCTGGGCTACCCGGTCAACGCGAGCCCGGGCACCGGCGGCGGCTACCAGCTCGGCGCGGGCGCCCGGCTGCCCCCGCTGCTGCTCGACGACGACGAGGCCGTCGCCGTGGCGGTGGGTCTGCGCACCGCCACCGGACAGGGCATCGAGGGCATCGGCGAGAGCTCCGTGCGGGCTCTCGCCAAGCTGGAACAGGTGCTGCCGGACCGGCTGCGGCACCGGGTGAGCGCCCTCAACGCGTTCACCGTGCCCATGCTGCGCAGCGGGCCGCCGGTGTCACCCGTCGACCCGGCCCTGCTCACCGAGCTGGCCCACCTGTGCCGGGACGCCGAGCGGCTGCGCTTCGAGTACCGCAGCCACGAAGGCGCCGCCAGCCGCCGTACCGTCGAGCCGCACCGGCTGGTGTGCACCGAGCGGCGCTGGTACCTGGTCGCCTGGGACGTCGACCGGGAGGACTGGCGGACCTTCCGCGTCGACCGCATCACGCCCAGGCCGCCGCACGGCCCGCGCTTCACCCCGCGCGAGGCGCCGGCCGAGGATCTCGCCGCCCATGTGTCGCGGGGCGTCTCCACGCGCGCGTACGCCACCCACTCCGCCGTCCGGCTGCTGGTGCCGCTGCACGAGGCCGCCGAGCGGGTCTCGCCGTCGGCCGGGACGCTGGAGGCGGACGGGGAGCACGCCTGCGTACTGCGCAGCGGGGCGCCGGACCTGGACGTGATGGTCGTTCACATCATGATGCTCGGCCTGCCCTTCGAGGTGCTGGAGCCGGCCGGGTGCGGAATCCGGCTATTTCCCATGCGGCGTCAGTTCCGTGGGCAGGGCGGCCGATTCCGGCCGATTCCACGGGAGAACAAGTCCCGAACCGACCGGGATCCGCGCCCCGACGCTTCCCGCCGGATATTTCAGGAGCCCGCTCCGGCGCGCGAGAATTCTGTTCGA
Organism: Streptomyces sp. IBSBF 3136; assembly: GCF_036815105.1. Classification (NCBI taxonomy): domain Bacteria; kingdom Bacillati; phylum Actinomycetota; class Actinomycetes; order Kitasatosporales; family Streptomycetaceae; genus Streptomyces; species Streptomyces sp. IBSBF 3136. The sequence goes on along the minus strand of NZ_JAJSZC010000133.1, from coordinate 8,173 downwards.
ATACCCGCGTTCGGTGAAGGAAAACCCCCGTACGTGTGACGCAGTTCGACGGTATCCGGTGTCGGGAAGCTGTGACAGAAGTGTGACCGGGGAGGGACGGGGTGCCGATCACGGGACCGGCTTCCGTCACCGGGCGATGCGGCCTAGCGTGGCCGTATGGCATCGAATCCCACTCCGCCGGCGGAGCCCCAGGACAGTCCGGACGCGTACGTCGGCCTCGACGCCGAGGGTGCCGAGCGGCTCGCCCGGCAGCGCGGCTGGTCGACGGTGCGGTCGCTGCCGCCGGGCGCGATCATCACCATGGAGTACCGGACGGGCCGGCTCAACTTCGAGGTGCGCGGCGGCCGGGTGGCCCGCGCCTGGAAGGGCTGACCCGCCCGCGCAGGACGAAGGCCCCGCTCCCGTGCGCGGGAGCGGGGCCTTCGTCGTGGCGGGGCGGGTGGTGCGTACCGGGCCCCCGTCGTCGTGGCGGCCGGTCAGCCGCCGGTGAGCGGCCGGACCGGCGGGGAGGTGCCGCGCGGCACGCGGTCGGCGTGCGGCGGCCGGCGGCTGCCCGCCGGGGTGACCGGGGTGCGCTCCGAACGGGCCGTGTGCGGACCGGGGGCCAGGTGGATCGGCGCCCGGGAGCCGCGCACCGAGGTCACCGGCTCGCGCGCCGGGGCGTGCTGATCGGCGGCGGTCCGCGGCTTGAGGACCACCGGCGTGACCGGGACGGCCGGCACGGGCGCGGTGCGGCCGCGGCGCGCGCGCCAGCGGTCGCGCAGGTCGAAGAGCGCGGTCTCGGCAGTGGTGACCAGGGGCTCGAACCAGGGCAGGGCGAGCAGGATCAGCAGACCCGCGGCCCAGCCCAGCAGCACGTCGCTCAGCCAGTGCGTACCGAGGTAGACGGTGGTGAGGCCGACGCCGAGCGAGGTGACCGCCGACACGGCGGACAGCCAGCGGCGGGCCCGCGGGCTGGAGGCCAGATACGCCAGGATTCCCCAGGTCACCACCGCGTTGGCGGTGTGGCCGCTGGGAAATATATCGCCGCCCAGACCCATCTCGTTCGAGCCGATCACGGTCGCGTAGTGCGGACCGAGCCGCCCCATGCCGAGCTTGGCGGCGCCGACCGTGATGTTGAGCAGCAGCAGGGAGGCGGCCAGGGTCAGCAGCGGGCGCAGGGTGTGCTGCCGCCAGGAGCGCCAGCCGAGCCAGGCCGCGACCATCACGGCGGTGGGGCCGCGCTGGCCGAGCACCACGTAGTAGTCGAGGAAGGCGTGGATCTGCGGCCACTGCTGGTACGGCCGGAAGAACATGACCTGCCAGTCGAGCCGGACCAGCCAGGAGCTGATCACGACGGCCCACACGATCGCCAGGTAGAAGGCGAGGGTCGCGGTGAACAGCACGACCCGGTGCCGGCTCATCCTCGGCACATCGATGTGGGCCGGCCGTTCCGGCTCACGGTCGAGTCTGGCGAAGACCCGGTCCAGACGCCGGGTCAGGTTTCGTTCGGTACGCACCCAATCGACGTTACAGCGAGTGAGCTGTGTTCCCGGTCGAAACAGGGTCTTTGTGATGACGATGTGATGTGGGAAACCTCTCAGGAGGGGCCAGAATTCACAGGATTCGGCAATCCGGTGAGACTGATTCGTGCAATTCCTTTGATCATGCCGGGCGTTGTTTATATCGCCCTTATGAATTCGTTCACCAGGTCCTGGGCTGGAATTCTCCGGAGCGTCACGGACCGCCGGAGCCGATCACGGCGGTCCGGAGCCGTTCAGCCAGAACGCCCCGTAGGCCGCGCTCGCCGCCGCCACACCGGCCGTGACCAGCACCGCCCTTGAGGTCCGGGTACGGGCCAGCGCCTGGGCGAGCGGGAACAGCACCGGGAAGGCGGGCATCAGCAGCCGTGGCTTGGAACCGAAGTAGCTGGAGGCGCACAGCGCGAGCGCGAGGACGACACCGGTGTACACCAGCAGGGCCACGGGCTGGCGCCGGCGTACCCCGGCCACGTAGAGCCGGATCAGCAGGGCCACCCCGATGATCAGGCCCGCGCCCGCGAGGGCCGACGGGAATGACGTGAACTTGTCGGCGACGAAACGGGCGAAGGCGTACCCGCCGTCGAACCCGTTGCGCCAGCCGGCCTGTACGTCGAGGTAGCCGAGCGGTCCCTTGCCGGTGCGGTGGCCGACCCAGAGGACGTAACCCGCGGCGCCCGAGGGGGCGATGAGCAGGCCGGCGAGGAGTGCCGGGAGTGACCGGAGGGGCGGAGGCGACGAGAGCGACGAAGGCGACGAGAGCGACGAAGGCGACGAGAGCGACGAAGGCGACGCGGGCGACGGAGGTGACGCGGGCGACGCGGGCGAGCGGGGCGGCGGAATCGGACGGGAGGGCGCGCGGGTGCCGACGTTCGCGCCTCCAGGCGAAACGGAGGCGCGCGCGGTGACCGACGCGCCCCCCGACGCGGAAGGGGCGTGCGCAGACCCGTCCGCGCTCCCGGTGTGCGCCGACCGCCCCGCGCGTTCCTCGTCCGCCGGGTCGGGGGCGCGACCGCCGTCGTACGCGCCGCGCGCGTCCCGGGCGCTCCGGTACCGCACGAAAGAGATCGCGCCGGCCACCCACACCGCGGCGACCACCGCGAGCCCCACCGGCCGGGTCAGCCCGGCCAGCGCCGCCAGGACGCCCGCGCTCACCCACCTGCCGGTCAACACCGCGTACAGCGACCACGCGGCCAGCGCCGTGAACAAGGACTCGCTGTACGCCATCGACTGCACGATCCCGACGGGGAGCACGGCCCACAGCAGCACCGCGCAGACCCCGGTCCGGCGGCCGTACACATGGTCCGCCACCGCGAAGATCCCCGCGGCCGCCGCGAGCGAGGCGAGCACGGAGACGACGAGTCCCGCGTCCCCGTACGACAGTGGCGCGACCGCGTGCAGCAGCCGCTCCAGCCAGGGCAGCAGCGGGAAGAACGCGAGATCGGAGTGGACGTCGCCGTTCGGCAGCCGCACCTCGTAGCCGTATCCAGGGCCGGCGACCCGGGCGTACCAGAGCGAGTCCCAGCGCGCGGTCAGCAGGGTGTGGGCGCTCTTGCCGCGCGCCGCGCTCCACCCGGCCAGCACGACGAGGCCCAGGGCGCGCACCGCCACGTACCCGAGCAGGGCCGGGGCGGCCCGGCGGGGGAGTGGGGTGCGGGACGGGGTCACGCGTGTCGCAAGGTCGGTCACGGGCTCGATTATCGACCGGCCGCGGAACCGGCCCGGTCCCCCGCCGTGGCAAGGGGCGGGCGAGGTGGCGTACGCCACACGGGTTGGGTCCCGCGTGTGAGAGGTCCGCCACGTGCCCCCAGGGCGGACTCGCGTACATTGGCGAGTCACCTGCGTGGGTTTGCGCGGGCCGGAGACACCGCTCCTCTCCGGCCGTACGACGGGGGTCCCCACCCCGTCGATCCGCCGCACGCGAGGGATCATCTGGGAGGTACGTACATGTCCGGGACGACCACGGCTGCCGTACGGCCGCTCCGTCGGGCGCCCGCGGCCGGTGCCAACCGCTGGGTCGTCCTCGTCGTCCTCTGCGTCAGCCTGCTGCTCGTCGCCCTCGACGCGACGGTGCTGCACGTGGCGGTCCCCGCCGTCACCGAGGACCTCAGGCCCGGCGCCATAGAGCTGCTCTGGATCGTCGACGTCTACCCGCTGGTCTGCGCCTCGCTGCTGATCCTCTTCGGCACGCTCGGCGACCGGATCGGCCGCAGACGCGTGCTGCTGCTCGGCTACGCCCTCTTCGGCGTCGCCTCCGCCGTGGCCGCACTCGCGCCCAGCGCGCAGGCGCTGATCCTCGCCCGCGCGCTGCTCGGCGTCGGCGGCGCCATGATCATGCCCGCCACCCTGTCGATCCTCCGCCAGGTCTTCCCCGACCGGCGCGAACGCGCGCTCGCCATCGGCATCTGGAGCGCGGTCGCGGCCGTCGGCGCGGCCGTCGGGCCGCTGCTCGGCGGCTTCCTGCTGGAGCACTTCTGGTGGGGTTCGGTCTTCCTCGTCAACATCCCGCTGATGCTGGTCAGCCTGCCGGTCGGACGGCTGCTGCTGCCCGAGTCGCGCGGCGAACGCGACGGCCCGTGGGACGTCGTCGGCGCGCTGATGGCGGCGGTCGGCCTGTTCGGCGTGGTGCTGGGGGTGAAGCGGCTCGGCGGCGGTGAGCCGGTGGCGAGCCTGCTGACCCTGGTGCCGCTGCTGCTCGGCGGCACGATGCTCGTCCTGTTCGTGCGCCGCCAGGGGCGGCGCGCCCATCCGCTGGTCGACCTGCGGATGTTCCGCCGGCCCGCCTACAGCACCTCGGTGTGCTGCATCGTGCTGGCGATGCTCGCGCTGGTGGGCCTCGAGCTGATCGCGGCGCAGTACCTCCAGCTGGTCCTCGGCCTGTCGCCGCTGCAGACGGGGCTGAGGCTGCTGCCCCTGACCGTCGCCGCGATGGCGGCCGGCCTCGCGGGCGCGCGGATGCTGCGCCGCTTCGGGCCGCGCCGGATGGTCTGCTTCGGCTTCTGCCTCACCGCCGCCGCGGTAGTGACCCTGACGGCGATGGGCGGGACCGACGACGCGGGCCTGCTGCTGTTCGGCTTCGTCCTCCTCGGGTTCGGTCTGGAGACCACGCTCTTCGGGGCGTACGAGTCGATGCTGAGCGAGGCGCCCGCCGAGCAGGCCGGCGGTGCGGCCGCGATCGGCGAGACGTCGTACCAGCTCGGCGCCGGGATCGGGATCGCCCTGCTGGGCAGTGTGATGAACGCGTCCTACGCCCCCGGCCTCACCTCGGTCCCCGGGGTGCCCTCGCGCGCCTCGGCCGCGGCCGGCCACTCGCTGGGCGAGGCCTACGACGTGGCCGGGCGGCTGGGCGGGCCCGCCGGGGCCGCGCTGCGCCACGCCGCCCGGGACTCCTTCGTGCACGGGCTGCACGTCACGCTGCTGGTGAGCGCGGGCCTGCTGCTGCTCGGCGCGGTGATGGCGCTGCGGCTGCCCCGGGTCATGCAGTGCGGCGAGGAAGTGGAGGCAGTCCAGGCGGCCGAGGGGGCGGAGCGCGCCGCCGAGGTGGGAGTGCCCTCCCCGCGGGAGGCCGTGCAGCCGCGGGTGTCGGCCTGACCCCCCGCTCTGGACGTGCGGGAGACTGCGCCGTAACGTCGGCTGCGGAGTCGTGACTAGCGCTGCTAGTTTTCCCGTGCCGCAGCGCGCCGCAGCGTGCCCCAGTGTCCCGGAGGGTGTTCCCATGTCCGCGTCCGCGAAGTTGCCCCCGTTCGATGCCGCCGACCCGCTCGGCATCGACGACCTGCTGGACCCGGAGGACCTCGCGATCCGGGACACCGTCCGCGCCTGGGCCGCCGACCGCGTGCTGCCGTACGTCGCCGACTGGTACGAGAAGGGCGAGTTGCCCGGCATCAGGGACCTCGCGCGCGAACTCGGCGGGATCGGCGCCCTCGGCATGTCGCTCACCGGGTACGGCTGCGCCGGCGCGACCGCCGTGCAGTACGGACTGGCCTGCCTGGAACTGGAGGCCGCCGACTCCGGCATCCGGTCCCTGGTCTCCGTCCAGGGCTCCCTCGCCATGTACGCCATCCACCGGTTCGGCAGCGAGGAGCAGAAGCGGGAGTGGCTGCCGCGGATGGCTGCGGGCGAGGTGATCGGCTGCTTCGGGCTCACCGAGCCCGACCACGGCTCCGACCCCGCCTCGATGCGCACCCACGCCAAGCGCGACGGTGACGACTGGGTCCTGAACGGCCGCAAGATGTGGATCACCAACGGGTCCGTGGCCGGGGTCGCCGTGGTGTGGGCGCAGACCGAGGACGGCATCCGCGGGTTCGTCGTGCCCACCGACCGCCCCGGCTTCTCGGCGCCCGAGATCAAGCACAAGTGGTCCCTGCGCGCCTCCGTGACCAGCGAACTCGTCCTCGACGACGTGCGGCTGCCGGCCACCGCGGTGCTCCCGGAGGTCACCGGCCTGCGCGGACCGCTCGGCTGCCTCTCGCACGCCCGCTACGGCATCGTCTGGGGCTCGATGGGCGCGGCGCGCAGCAGCTTCGAGTCGGCGCTCCAGTACGCGCGGACCCGGGAGCAGTTCGGGCGGCCCATCGGCGGCTTCCAGCTCACTCAGGCCAAGCTCGCCGACATGGCGGTCGAACTGCACAAGGGGATCCTGCTCGCCCACCATCTGGGGCGGCGGATGGACGCCGGCCGCCTGCGCCCCGAGCAGATCAGCTTCGGCAAGCTCAACAACGTCCGCGAGGCCATCGAGATCTGCCGTACGGCGCGGACGATCCTCGGTGCCAACGGGATCTCCCTCGAATACCCCGTGATGCGGCACGCGACCAACCTCGAGTCGGTGCTCACCTATGAGGGCACCGTCGAGATGCACCAGCTCGTGCTGGGCAAGGCGCTCACCGGGCTCGACGCCTTCCGGTGAGCCCCCCGGGGGGAAGGCAGGGCCGGGGAACGGCCCTGCCTCAGCTCTGGTTGAAGAAGCCGTCCTCGCGGTGCTTCGCCGGCTCGCCGCTGACGATCTCCGTGTTCGACGGCGTCAGCAGGAAGACCCGGGTGGCCACGCGCTCGATCGTGCCCCGCAGGCCGAAGGTGAGGCCGGCCGCGAAGTCGACGACGCGCTTGGCGTCGGCCGGCTCCATCGCGGTGAGGTTCACGATGACCGGGACTCCGTCCCGGAACAGCTCGCCGATGGCGCGGGCGTCCCGGAAGCTGTCCGGCGTGACCGTGCCGATGCGGCGGCCCTTCTCCTCGGCCGTGTCCGTGGCCACCTTCACCCGGGGGTCCGTGACCCAGGCGTCTGGGGACTCGGTGCCCTCGGAGTAGTCGTCGTCGTAGTAGCGCTCGTCATCGTTGTCGTCGACGAGGCCGAGCCACGCACTCGCCTTGCGTACCGATCCCATGGACGCCTCCTCTCACAGCTGTCCTTCTTGCTTTCCGCATCCCTATGGTCATCCATGATGCGGATGGCGCGCCAAGTGGATAGACGCCGCGCGGGGGGTTTGTGACGGTACTGGTGCACAGCGGATCCGTCGAGAGTCCTTGTGCCCCAAGGGTCGCGACTCATACGGCTGCTGACTGTGAGTGAAATATGATTGTCGTCGGCGGATGGGTGATGCACGGTGCGTACGGGTGAACGCGCGACCTGATACGAGCTGACAGTCGGCCGATACGATGCCCCGGCTCAACGTCACAACGCATCACGGGGGATCGTCGTGTTCGGAATCGTCAGGCCGTGCGGCCATCGGCTGGGGGAGGGCCTCAAGGCCCAGTGGACCGCGCACTTGTGCGGGCTCTGCCTGGCACTGCGCCGTGATCATGGACAGTTCGCCCGTATCGTGACGAACTATGACGGGCTCCTCATATCGGTTCTGACGGAGGCTCAGGCGGGCCTGGCGGGCGGGTCCCGGCGCACGGCCGGCCCGTGCGCGCTGCGCGGGATGCGGACCGCGTCCGTCGCGCAGGGAGAGGGTGCGCGACTGGCCGCCGCCGTCTCGCTCGTCCTCGCCTCCGCCAAGGTGCGCGACCATGTCGCCGACCGGGACGGGCTGCTGGCCCGCCGGCCGGTGGCGGCAGCGGCGCGCCGGGTCGCGGCCGGCTGGGGGCGGGCCGGGGTGCGCGGCGGATCCGCCGTCGGGTTCGACGCCGGCGTCCTCCTGGACGCCGTCGGCCGGCAGACCGGCATCGAGGCCCTGGCCGGGTACGGTACCCCGCTGCTGACGGTCACCGAGCCGACCGAGACCGCCACCGCGGCCGCCTTCGCGCACACCGCCGTGCTCGCGGGCCGGCCGGGCAACGCCGGGCCGCTCGCCGAGGCGGGCCGGCTCTTCGGCCGGCTCGCCCACCTGCTGGACGCCGTGGAGGACCGGGAGGCCGACGCGCTCGCGGGTGCCTGGAACCCCCTCACCGCCACCGGCACCACCCTCACCGAGGCCCGCAGACTGGCCGAGGACGCCCTGCACGGCATCCGGCTCGCCCTGCGGGAGGCCGAGTTCGCCGATGGCCGGCTCGCCCACCTGCTGCTCGTGCACGAACTCCGGCGCTCCGTGGACCGCGCCTTCGGCACGCTGCCGGCCTGCGCCGCGCACGGGTCCGCCGCGCACGGACCCACGGCCCACGCGCCCGCCGAACTGGGACCCGCCGCCCACGGATCTGCCGCCCGCGGACCCGTGCGC
>NZ_JAJSZC010000132.1:16430-21936 GCF_036815105.1 Streptomyces sp. IBSBF 3136 | reverse complement strand
CCCCGGTACGCCCGCCCCGTACCGCCGCCATATCGCGAACGCGGCCGACAGCTCGGTGCGCGCGGCCCCCAGGGCCCGGGCGAACGGCTCGGCGCGCTTCTCCCCGAACAGCTCGCGGACGAAGGAGAGTTCCTCCTCGCTGCCCCGTACGCAGTCGTCGGCCAGCACCAGCGCGGCCCTGGCCTGCCGCTCGGACTCCAGCGGGGTGGGCGCGGGCGGAGCCGCCGGCACCACGCCCGGCGTGGTCCGGGTCCGGGCCCGCCGGGTGCGCCGCAGATACCCGTACCCGGCCAGCGCCCCGGCCGCGCCCACGGCGACGAGGGGCAGCACGAGGTCGGGGGTGGACGTCTCGTCCTGGTGCGGCGCGGCGGCGCTCGCGGCGGGCCCGGCCGGGGAGGCGGGAACCGGGGCGTTGTCACCGGCCGTCATCACCGGCAACAGCAGCCACCCGGCCCCCACGAACGCGCCCACGACGGCGTGCGCCACCCGCACCCGTATGTGCGCGGTGGCACACCGGGGCCGGCCCCGAAACAGGGAGGACGTCACATTTCGGAGCGTATGGGCAGGTAGTCGCCTGCGCGAGTGGGGCGGACACAACTGGGGGAACCGAGACACAGGGGGCCGGATGCAGACGGAACAGAACGGCACGGACGAGGGGACGGGCGTGGCGGAGACGTCCGGTCCCGACGCGGCGGAGGGTGACGCCCGCCCGGAGCATCCCCGCCGCCCCCGGTGGTGGCGTCGCCGCCTGCTCGCGGTGGGGCTGGTGCTGCTGCTTTTCCTGCCCCTCCTCGTCGCCGAGACGGCCTTGCGCGTCAACTACGCGGGCGATCCCGCACCGGGCACCCGCACCCGGCACCGGGACGCCCTCTGGCTGGGGCACGCCTGGGTCGACGGCCGGAAGACGGACGCGGACGTGACCGCCCTCGCCGACCGCCTGAAGGACACCGGCATCCGCGACCTGTACGTGCACGCCGGCCCGCTGGAGCACGACGGCACCCTCCCGGCGTCGGACCACCCGCAGGCGCGCCGGCTGGTCTCGGCGCTGCACCGGGCGGCGCCCGGCGTCCGGGTCCAGGCCTGGCTGGGCGACAAGCTCGCCAGTGAGAGCCCGGACGGCCTGCGCCTGGAGCGCGCCGCGACCCGCGCCGCCGTCGTCGCCTCCACCCGGCGGATCCTCGCCGCCGGCTTCGACGGCGCCCACTTCGACCTGGAGCCGCTGCACTCCGGCGACCGCGACTACCTCGCGCTCCTCGACCATCTGCGCGACCTCACCCACGCCCACCACGCCGTGCTCTCCGTCGCCGCCCACCAGATCGACCCGCTGCCCGCGTTCCACTCCTTCTGGGGCGCGACCACCGGCCACCCCAAGTGGTGGTCGCAGTCCTACTTCGGGCAGGTGGCCCGCCGCGTGGACCAGATCGCCGTCATGTCGTACGACACCATGCAGCCGCTGCAGAGCCTGTACGGCGGCTACGTGGCCCAGCAGACCAGCCTCGCCCTGGAGGTCACCCCGGCCACGACCGACCTGCTGATGGGTCTGCCCTTCTACCACGAGAACCGTTTCGGCCACTGGGCACACGCGGAGACCGTGCCGGCCGCCGTGCGCGGCGTCCGTCTGGGCCTGTCCCGCACCGACGCCGCCCGCTCCCGCTTCGGCGTCGCCCTGTACGTGGACTTCGCGGCGACGGAGGCGGACTGGCGGGCGTACCGGGAGGGCTGGGTGAAATGACTTCCCGGACGCCCCTTGCGATGGGACGATGATCGTCATGCATATGTTGCTGGTGGTGGGCGCCTGGCTGGCCGTCGCGCTGCTCGTGGCCGCCGGCGTCGTGTCGGTGGTGACGGACTGGGTGCCGTGGCCCGCGCGCCGCCGGGTTGTCCGGCCGCGGCTGTGGGGCTACGGCACCCTGCTCACGGCGCTCGGGCTGGGCCTGCTCCTGCTGCTGGGCCCGATGGAGGAGGCCGGGGCCGGCATCGTCGCCTTCGCCGGGTACTGCGTGCTGTTCCTGGCCGGCTTCGTCGTGCAGGCCCTCGCCCAGCGGCCCGGCCGGGACACTACGAAGACCGCCTCCTGATCTTCGAGCCCAGCCACACCAGCGGGTCGTACTTGCGGTCGACGGCCCGCTCCTTCAGGGGGATCAGCGCGTTGTCGGTGATCCTGATGCCCTCGGGGCAGACCTCCGTGCAGCACTTGGTGATGTTGCAGTAGCCGAGGCCGTGTTCGTCCTGGGCGGTGCGCTTGCGGTCCAGGCCCGACTCGGCGGCCGCGTCGAGCGGATGCATGTCCAGCTCCGCCACCCGCATCAGGAACCGCGGACCGGCGAAGGCCGACTTGTTCTCCTCGTGGTCACGGACGACGTGGCAGGTGTCCTGGCACAGGAAGCACTCGATGCACTTGCGGAACTCCTGCGAGCGGTCCACGTCCTCCTGCATCATCCGGTACTCGCCGGGAGCGACCCCGGCCGGCGGCACGAACGCCGGGACCTCCCTGGCCTTCTGGTAGTTGAAGCCGACGTCGGTCACCAGGTCCCGGATCACCGGGAACGCGCGCAGCGGGGTGACGGTGACGGTCTCGCCGGGGTCGAAGACGGACATGCGGGTCATGCACATCAGCCGCGGTCGCCCGTTGATCTCCGCCGAGCACGAACCGCACTTGCCCGCCTTGCAGTTCCAGCGCACGGCGAGGTCGGGCGCCTGGGTCGCCTGGAGCCGGTGGACGATGTCCAGCACCACCTCGCCGTCGTTGACCTCGACCGCGAAGTCCTCGAGGCCACCGCCCCGCACATCACCCCGCCACACCTTGAAGCGGGCCTCGTAGCTGCTCACTCGTACAGCTCCTCTTCGGCGAGGTACTTGACCAGCTCCTCCTTCTCGAAGAGGGCGAGCAGGTCCGGGCGGATGGGTTCGGTGGTCTCCCGGGTGAGCCGGATCTGGCCGCGCCCGGGATCGGCCGCGGAGAGGTGGCCGGTGGGGTCGGCGAGAGTGCACAGCAGGTTCACGTTGCGCCAGGCGCGGTCCATCGCCGGACAGTCCTCGCGGGTGTGCCCGCCGCGCGACTCGGTGCGCTCCAGCGCGGCCCGCGCCACGCACTCGCTGACCAGCAGCATGTTCCTGAGGTCCAGGGCGAGGTGCCAGCCGGGGTTGAACTGGCGGTGCCCCTCCACCCCGGCCCGGCGGGCCCGGGCCCGCAGCCCGGCCAGCCGGTGCAGGGCCTGCTCCATCTCGCCCTCCCGGCGGATGATGCCGACCAGGTCGTTCATGGTCTGCTGGAGTTCCTGGTGCAGGGTGTACGGGTTCTCCGGCGGTCCCGCCTCCCCTTCCGTCTCGGCGGAGAAGGGCCGCAGTGCCTCCGCCGACGCCGTGTTGACCTGGGCGTCGTCGACCCGGGGGCGCCGGTCCGCCGCCCGCTGCGCGTACTCGGCGGCGTGCCGGCCCGCGCGGCGCCCGAACACCAGCAGGTCGGACAGGGAGTTGCCGCCGAGCCGGTTGGAGCCGTGCATGCCGCCCGCGACCTCACCCGCCGCGTACAGCCCCGGCACTCCCCGCGCGGCCGCGGTGTCGGAGTCGACCGCGACCCCGCCCATCACGTAGTGGCAGGTGGGCCCGACCTCCATGGCCTCCGCCGTGATGTCGACGTCGGCCAGCTCCTTGAACTGGTGGTACATGGAGGGCAGCCGGCGCCGGATCACCTCCGCCGGCATCCGGGTCGACACGTCCAGGAAGACCCCGCCGTGCGGTGAGCCGCGGCCCGCCTTCACCTCGGAGTTGATCGCCCGGGCCACCTCGTCGCGGGGGAGCAGTTCGGGGGGCCGCCGGTTGCTGTCGGGGGCGTCGTACCAGCGGTCGGCCTCGTCCTCGGACTCTGCGTACTTCTCCTTGAAGACGTCGGGCACGTAGTCGAACATGAACCGCTTGCCCTCGGAGTTCCTGAGCACCCCGCCGTCGCCGCGGACCGACTCGGTGACGAGGATGCCCTTGACCGACGGCGGCCAGACCATGCCCGTCGGGTGGAACTGCACGAACTCCATGTTGAGCAGGGGGGCGCCGGCGAGCAGCGCCAGCGCGTGCCCGTCGCCGGTGTACTCCCACGAGTTCGACGTGACCTTGAAGGACTTGCCGATCCCGCCGGTCGCCACGACCACCGCCGGGGCCTCCAGCACGAAGAACCGCCCGGTCTCACGGTCGTAGGCGAAGACGCCCGAGACGCGTTCACCGTCCTTCAGGACGCGGGTGACCGTGCACTCCTGGAAGACCTTCAGCCGGGACTCGTAGTCCCCGGTCTCCCTCTCGTCCTCCTGCTGGAGCGCGACGATCCGCTGCTGGAGGGTGCGGATCAGCTCCAGGCCGGTGCGGTCGCCGACGTGGGCCAGGCGCGGGTACTCGTGGCCGCCGAAGTTGCGCTGGGAGATCCGGCCGTCCTTGGTGCGGTCGAACAGCGCGCCCCAGGTCTCCAGTTCCCACACCCGGTCCGGCGCCTCCCGCGCGTGCAGTTCGGCCATCCGCCACTGATTGAGGAACTTGCCGCCGCGCAGGGTGTCGCGGAAGTGGACCTGCCAGTTGTCGTGCTCGTTGGCGTTCGCCATGGCGGCCGCGATGCCGCCCTCGGCCATCACCGTGTGCGCCTTGCCGAACAGCGACTTGCAGATCACGGCCGTACGGGCGCCCCGCTCGCGCGCCTCGATCGCGGCCCGCAGCCCCGCGCCGCCCGCGCCGACCACGACGACGTCCCACTCCTGCCGGTCCACCACGGACATCAGAAAGCCCCACTCATCTAGAAGAACCGCGGATCGTCGAAGACGCCGGACGCGACCAGGTACACGTAGAAGTCGGCGAGCGCCACGCTCAGCAGGGACGCCCAGGCGAGCTGCATGTGCCGGGCGTTCAGCCGCCCGACGAACTGCCATGCCCGGTAGCGCACGGGATGCCTGGAGAAGTGCTTGAGCTTGCCGCCGACGATGTGTCTGCAGGAGTGGCAGGAGATCGTGTAGGCCCAGATCAGCACGATGTTGGCCAGGAACACGAGGGTGCCGAGGCCCATGTGGCCCCAGCGGTAGTGCGTGTCGCGGAAGGACAGCACCGTGTCGTAGGTCAGCACCCCGGCCACCAGCAGGGCGGCGTAGAAGAAGTACCGGTGGACGTTCTGCAGGATGAGCGGGAACCGGGTCTCGCCGGTGTAGCGGCGGTGCGGTTCGGCCACCGCGCAGGCGGGCGGCGACGCCCAGAAGCTGCGGTAGTACGCCTTGCGGTAGTAGTAGCAGGTCAGCCGGAAGCCGAGCGGGAAGATCAGGATGATGATCGCGGGGGAGATCCCCCACCAGGCGCCGAACAGGTCGGCGTTGGGGCCCGCGCGCATGGTCCGGCAGTTCTCCGCCAGGCACGGCGAGTAGAACGGGGACACGTACGGCGCCGCGTAGTAGTGGGGGGGGGGGGGGGGGCGCCCCCCGGCGCACCATACGCAGCCCCCAACAAACACACCCCCCCCCCCCCCCCCCCCCCCCCCCCC
>NZ_JAJSZC010000132.1:0-16420 GCF_036815105.1 Streptomyces sp. IBSBF 3136 | reverse complement strand
ATTAGAGCGGGGACACGTCGGGCGCGGATTATTAGGGGGGTGTCGCCACCGCGCGCCAGGTCGAGTAGACGACGAAGGCGAACAGACCGGCCGCGGTGACGGCGGGCGCCAGCCACCAGCGGTCGGTCCGCAGATGCGGTGCGTCGATCGCGGCGCGCGTACCGGCGCGTACGCCGCCGCTGTTCGGTCGGGGTTCCGTACCAGTGGCCAAGACAGGACTCCGGTCGGCTCAGGGATGGGGGGTGCGGGCCGGTGCGGGCCGGTCGCCGCTCAGGGCGCGTGCCGGTCGCGGGCGCCCAGCCCCTCGTCGTCCGAGTCCGTCCACAGGGTGATGTCGTACGGCGTGTCGGAGATGGTGACGAGGTCGGGCCGGTTCGGGGCGGCCGGGGTGCTGGCGGCTTCCCGCAGCAGGCCGAGGCTCTCGCGCAGATGGTCGGCGTCCACGCGGACCCGGCGCATCTCCAGGCCCCCGCTGCCGACCTGCTTCTCCAGCCGCCCGATCGACCGGTACAGGTCGTCGAGGCAGCGCTGGACGGATGTCAGTTCGTCGTACACGGACATGACTTGCCCTCACTTCCACGGGTCCTGCGGGCCCTGGGCGGCGACGTTCAGGCGCCTTGGAGTGTTGCGCCTCACACCTGGTGCTGTGAAGAGATGTGCACCGATTGGCCGAGGCGTACGGATGCACATTCGGTGTGTTGCGCCGCACGGGTGGGCTTACCGTCCGTCGTCGCCGTGTCGCCCGCTGTTGCCGGATCCTTTCCTCTTCAGTGGGTGCATAGATCTGATCAGCTCCATATACAGCCAAAAGTGATCAGCTCCATATACCGACAAATGTGAGCATAAAGCCCGCGGCTTCCCGGAGGTAGCAGAGATGTCCCACGACGGCGTCGGCCTGCGCGCGGTCCTGCGCTCGGCCGCCTTCCTCACCGCGGGCGCCCTCGCGGTGTCCCTGCTCGCCGGCTGCGGCTCCGACGAGAAGCCCAGCCGTCCGCTGGCCGCGCAGGACATCGCCCTCGCCGCCCGCGCCAAGGTCGCCGAGGGCGGCACCCTGAAGTGGGCCGTGGACGCCGTACCGGAGACCCTGAACACCTTCCAGGCCGACGCCGACACGGGCACCACCCGCGTCGCCCAGGCCGTGCTGCCCTCGATGTTCCGCCTCGACGCGACCGGGCGCCCGGTGGCCAACCCCGCCTACCTGGAATCCGCCAAGGTCATCGAGACGGAACCGCGGCAGGTCGTGCTCTACAAGCTGAACCAGCAGGCGGTCTGGAGCGACGGGCGGGAGATCGGCGCCGCCGACTTCGTCGCCCAGTGGCGCGCCCTGTCCGGCGGGAACACCGCCTACTGGACCGCCCGCAACGCCGGCTACGACCGCATCTCCAAGATCGAGCGCGGCGCGAGCGACCTCCAGGTCCGGGTCACCTTCGCGCGCCCCTACGCCGACTGGAGGTCGCTGTTCTCCCCGCTGTACCCCAAGGACGTCATGGGCACCCCGGACGCCTTCAACGACGGCGCCCGGCGCAAGCTGAACATCACCGCGGGCCCCTTCAAGGTCGAGAAGGTCGACACCGCCAAGAAGGACGTCGTCCTCACCCGCAACCCCCGCTGGTGGGGCAAGCCCGCCAAGCTGAACGAGATCGTGCTGCACGCCGTGGACCGCGACAAGCGGGCCGCCGCGCTCGCCGACGGCAGCGTGGACCTCGCCGACGTCGACCCGGCCGAGGCCGACCGGATCGCCCTGGCCTCCCGCGGGCAGGGCACCGGCACCCCGCTGCAGGGCGCCGGGAAGACCTCCGCGAAGAAGATGCGCTCCTGGGCACTGGCCCACGGCTTCGGCTCCGACGAGGTCAAGGTCGGACGGAAGAAGCTGCGCAAGGCCATCACCCGGTACCTGAAGCAGCAGGACGAACTGCGCGCCTTCGCCGTCCGCAAGTCGCTGGAGCCCGCCTACACCCAGCTGGCCCTCAACGGCGCCGGTGGCCCCCTCGCCGACCAGCGGGTCCGCCAGGCCGTCGCCCGCGCGCTCGACCGCCGGGAGCTGGCCAAGCTCGTGCTGACCCCGCTGGGCCTGCCCGCCGACCCGGTCGGCAGCCACCTCGCGCTGTCCGGGCAGGACGCCTACACCGACAGCAGCGGCGTGCTCGGCAGCCAGGACACCAAGGAGGCCCAGGCCCTGCTCGCGGACGCCGGCTGGGTGCCCGGGGGACCCGTGAAGCAGCCCAAGAAGGGCGAGAAGGCGGCCGGCGCCGAGAACGACCGCGGCGACCAGGAGAGGAAGTCCGACGGCGGCAAGGAGGGCGAGTACATCGTCGGCGAGGACGACAAGGGCGCCCACCACGAGAAGGGCGACGAGGGCGACAAGCACCTCGCCCAGGACGGCAGGCAGTACACCGGCAACGGCGGCGCGCCGGGCGCCTACGCCCCGCAGGGCACCGCGGCCCCGGCCGGCGCCGTCACCGGCCCGCTCGCCAAGGACGGCAAGGCGCTCGCCCTGCGCTTCGTGCTGCCCTCCGGCCCCGGCTCGGACACCCTGAACACCGTGGCGCTGCGGATCTCGGCCATGCTGGAGAAGGTCGGCATCCGCACGACGATCACCAAGGTCTCGGACGAGAGCTACTTCAAGGACCACATCGCCTCCGGCGACTACGACCTCGCCCTCTACTCCTGGCCCTCCTCCGCCTTCCCGGCGACCGACGCCCGGCCCATCTTCGCCAAGCCGGTCGCGGCCGCCGACGGCTCGGTGAACGTCGAGCAGAACTTCACCCGGGTCGGCACCGACCAGGTCGACCAGTTGTTCGACCAGGCCGCCGCGGCGCTGGACGAGGACGAGGAGCGCGACCTCATCCGCAAGGCGGACTCCCGCATCTGGGCCATGGCCGGCTCCATCCCGCTCTACCAGCGGCCCCAGCTCGTCGGCGTCCGGAAGACCCTGGTCAACGCGGGCGCGTTCGGCTTCCAGACGCCCGTCTACGAGGACATGGGCTTCGTGAAGAAGGGTGTCACGGCCGGGGCGAGCCCGTCCGGACACTGAGTGCCGCGTGGCCCCGCGGAGGCCGACCCCCTCGGGGCCACGTACCATGGGGTGAGGCCGTGGCGTGTCAAGCCCGGCAGGCCCGCGTCACACGGACGTACGCAGCAGCAGGGCCTTCTCACCACTCTGGGAGTTCGCCGCACTATGGCTGTGACTGCTACACGTCACGACATCCGCAACGTCGCCATCGTCGCCCACGTCGACCACGGCAAGACGACCATCGTCGACGGCATGCTGAAGCAGGCCGGCGCCTTCGCCGCCCACCAGCTCGACTCGGTCGACGACCGCATGATGGACTCGAACGACCTGGAGCGTGAGAAGGGCATCACGATCCTCGCCAAGAACACGGCGGTCAAGTACCACCCGAAGGACGGCGGCGAGCCGATCACGATCAACATCATCGACACCCCCGGCCACGCCGACTTCGGTGGCGAGGTCGAGCGTGGTCTGTCGATGGTCGACGGTGTCGTCCTGCTGGTCGACGCGTCCGAGGGCCCGCTCCCGCAGACCCGCTTCGTGCTGCGCAAGGCCCTCCAGCAGCGCCTGCCCGTCATCCTGTGCATCAACAAGACGGACCGCCCGGACTCCCGGATCGACGAGGTCGTCAACGAGACCTACGACCTGTTCCTGGACCTGGACGCGGACGAGGACCAGATCGAGTTCCCGATCGTCTACGCCTGTGGCCGTGACGGTGTCGCCTCGCTGACCAAGCCGGCCGACGGCACGGTCCCGACCGACAGCGACAGCCTGGAGCCGTTCTTCTCCACCATCCTGGAGCACATCCCCGCCCCGACGTACGACGAGACCGCCCCGCTCCAGGCCCACGTCACCAACCTGGACGCCGACAACTTCCTCGGCCGCATCGCGCTGCTCCGCGTCGAGCAGGGCGAGCTGCGCAAGGGCCAGACGGTCGCCTGGATCAAGCGCGACGGCTCGATCAGCAACGTCCGCATCACCGAGCTGATGATGACCGAGGCGCTCACCCGCAAGCCCGCCGAGAAGGCCGGCCCCGGTGACATCTGCGCCGTCGCCGGTATCCCGGAGATCATGATCGGCGAGACCCTCGCCGACACCGAGAACCCGATCGCCCTCCCGCTGATCACGGTCGACGAGCCCGCGATCTCCATGGTCATCGGTACCAACACCTCCCCGCTGGTCGGCCGCGGCGGCACCGGCAAGGGCGCGGACGCCAAGGCGGCCGTCAAGGACCGCAAGGTCACCGCCCGCCAGGTCAAGGACCGCCTGGACCGCGAGCTGATCGGTAACGTCTCGCTGCGCGTGCTGGACACCGAGCGCCCCGACGCCTGGGAGGTCCAGGGCCGTGGTGAGCTGGCGCTCGCCATCCTGGTCGAGCAGATGCGCCGCGAGGGCTTCGAGCTGACCATCGGCAAGCCCCAGGTCGTCACCAAGCAGATCGACGGCAAGACCTACGAGCCCGTCGAGCGCATGACGATCGACGTGCCCGAGGAACACATGGGTGCCGTCACCCAGCTCATGGGCGTCCGCAAGGGCCGGATGGACAACATGTCCAACCACGGCTCGGGCTGGGTCCGCATGGAGTTCGTCGTGCCCTCCCGCGGCCTCATCGGCTTCCGTACCGAGTTCCTGACGCAGACCCGCGGCACGGGTATCGGCCACTCCATCCACGAGGGCTTCGAGCCGTGGTTCGGCACCCTGCAGACCCGTAACAACGGTTCGCTGGTCGCCGACCGCGCCGGTGCCGTCACCGCGTTCGCGATGACGAACCTCCAGGAGCGCGGCGTGCTGTTCACCGAGCCGGGCACCGAGGTGTACGAGGGCATGATCGTCGGCGAGAACTCGCGCTCCGACGACATGGACGTGAACATCACCAAGGAGAAGAAGCTCACGAACATGCGGTCGTCCTCGGCCGACTCGTTCGAGGCGATCGTGCCGCCGCGCAAGCTGTCGCTGGAGCAGTCCCTGGAGTTCTGCCGCGACGACGAGTGCGTGGAAGTCACCCCGGAGGCCGTTCGCATCCGTAAGGTGAACCTGGACGCCCGCGAGCGCGCCCGCGCCGCGAGCCGCGCCAAGCACGGCTGAGGCCGCCGCCGGCCAACCCGTAGGACCCGGTTCTCCAGAGCTGTCAGGAGAGCCGGGCCTTCGGCGTGCCCGGGGTGATGTCCGCACGTCGCACGGGTTCCGCCGCCTGACCGTGCGTCGGAGGACGGCCGTGGGGCGAGTGTTCGGATAGCGGCGACCCGCGCCTCACGTTTCGGACATGTAACGCTAAAAAATATAACGCTCTGTCCGATTTGCCGAGATCTTGATGTTCGTGTCAAGCGCGCACAGGTGTCGATCTTTGCAATTTTTGCTCAAAAAATTGAAGGTAGGGAGATCCCTATGTCTTCCGCCCTTGACGCGCGTTGAACACATTGGCGAAAGTTCCCCCAAACCGCAGAACTCTCCGGTATCTGCGCTGCGCTCAGCTCTCCAACCCCCCGGGGGAAGAACACACATGACCAGTCCAGCCAAGGCTGAAGGCTCCGGGCCGTCGGTTGCCTTGGAGCCCGAACTCGAGTCGAAGCCCGAGCCTGTCAAGGTCGAGAAGACGCTCGAGGGTCGCTCTCCCGGCCAGCTGATGTGGCAGCGCTTCAAGCGTGACCGTACCGGTGTCATCTGTGCCGCGATAGTGATTTTCTACTTCGTCGTGGCGCTCGCCGCGCCGCTGCTGACCAAGATCAGCGGGACGAACCCGTACACGCTGTACGGGCAGGACCCCACCTACCAGGACACCCCGGTCCTCGACGACTTCGGCCTGCCGCTGGGCTACTTCGGTGGTCTGTCCGGAACCCACTGGTTCGGAGTCGAGCCGCAGGTGGGCCGCGACATCTTCGCCATGCTGGTCTACGGCATGCGGACCTCGCTGTTCATGGCGCTCGGCGTGACCGTCCTGATGATGGCCACGGGCGTCATCCTCGGCCTGATCGGCGGCTACTTCGGTGGCCGCACGGACTACTGGATCGGCCGGGTCACCGACTTCTTCCTCGCCTTCCCGCAGCAGTTGTTCTTCATCGCCTTCATGCCCGTGGTGACCGCGTTCTTCGTGGACCCGCGGGAGGAGACGCCGACGTACTTCCGCGCCCTGGCGATGCTGATCGTGCTGTGGGTGCTCGGCTGGATGGGTATGGCCCGCCTGGTCCGCTCCACGGTGCTGTCCCTGCGTGAGCGTGAGTTCGTGGAGGCCGCCAAGGTCTCCGGAGCCTCGCCCTGGCGGATCGTCCGCAAGGAGATCCTGCCGAACGTGGTGACGCCCATCCTGGTGCAGTTCACGTACACGCTGCCCAGCACCATCCTCACCATCGCCTTCCTCTCCTTCGCGGGTGTCGGCTTCGTCGAGCCGACCCCGGACTGGGGACGACTGTTCGCCAACGGCTCCAAGTACGCGGAGCAGGACCCGTCGTTCATCTTCTTCCCCGGTGTGGCGCTGGTGATCTTCGTCCTGGCCTTCAACCTCCTCGGAGACTCGGTCCGGGACGCCTTCGACCCCAAGTCCGGGCGGTAGATCGTCCATCTGGTGGGGGATCGCTGCCACCCCCGCGCCGGCCTGCCAGCCGCGTCAGGCAGTACTCATGGATAACAACCGACAGGTAGGTGCATTCGCCTCATGAAGTCGTTCAGCTCGCGCAGAGCGCAGGCCATCGTCGTCGCGTTCGCGGCCGGTTCCCTCGTGCTCACCGGATGCTCCGAGAACAAGGGCTCCGACACCGGTGCGAACTCCAAGAAGGACCAGAAGGAAGCCTCGGTCCAGTCGAAGGCGGTCACCTACGCCGACGCCGCCGGTTCCACCGGTCCGGCGAAGGACGTCGCGGGTGCCCAGAGCGGCGGCACCATCACGGTCTACCAGGAGGCGGGCCTCTCGCACCTGGACCCGGGTCAGACCTACGTCTCCGACGCCGGTCAGGTCGCGAACCTGCTCTTCCGTCGCCTGACGCAGTTCCAGGAGGACGACAAGGGCAACATCTCGGTCGCCGGTGACCTCGCCACCGACGCCGGCAAGTCCTCGGACGGCGGCAAGACCTGGACGTTCACCCTCAAGGACGGCATCAAGGACGCCAAGGGCAACGCCATCACGTCCGCCGACGTCCGCCACACCGTCGAGCGCCTGTACGCGAAGTTCATCTTCGACGGCCCGACCTACCTGCAGACCTGGCTGAGCGGCGCCGACTACCGCAAGGCGCTGCCGGACGGCGGCTTCGGCAAGAAGCACCTGCCGAAGTCGGTCCTGGACACGCCGGACGACAAGACGGTCGTCTTCCACTTCGACCAGCCGCGTCCTGACCTGCCGCAGACGCTGGCCATGGCCGGCTACGCCATCGTCCCGGCGAAGGACGACACCAAGGAGAAGTACGACAAGGCCCCGGTCGCGACCGGCCCGTACAAGATCCAGTCGTACAAGAACGGCAAGTCCCTGGTGCTCGTCAAGAACACCAACTGGGACCCGAAGACCGACTCCGTGCGCCACCAGTACGTGGACGGCTTCAACTTCCAGTTCGGCGTCACCGAGTCGACCCAGACCAAGCGTCTGATCGCCGACCAGGGCGAGGACAAGAACGCCATCCAGCTCACCGGCGGCGTCGAGGCCACGCAGATCCAGGACGTCATCAAGAACCCGTCCGCCAACAAGCGCACGGTCAAGGGCTACCAGCCCTACGTCATGCAGCTGACGTTCAACCTGGACCGCGTGAAGGACCTCAAGGTCCGCCAGGCCATCACCTACGCGGTGAACTCCAAGTCGCTCATCGCCGGTGAGGGCGGTGTCTACGGCGGCGACGTGGCCCCGAACTACTTCGCCCCGACCCTGCCGGGCTACGAGGCCAAGTACGACCCGTACGGCCGCCTGGCGACCCCGCAGGGCAACATCGCCAAGGCCAAGGAGCTCCTCAAGGGCGTCCCGGCGTCCGAGAAGAAGGTCGTCTTCGCGTACGGCAACAGCGAGAACGGCCAGAAGCGCAAGGTCGCCATCGAGGACGCCCTCACCAAGGTCGGCTTCAACGTCGTCTCCAAGGAGGTCGACGCGGCGAGCTACTACGAGCAGATCGGCAAGCTCGACAACCCGTACGACATGTACATCACGGGCTGGGGCCAGGACTGGCCGGCTCCGTCCACCGTCGTCACCCCGATCTACGACGGCACCCAGGTCGCCGACGGTGCGCCGAACTACTCGCACGTGAAGGACCCGAAGGTCGACGCCCTCATCAAGAAGGCGCTGACCCAGCAGCCGACCCAGGCCGCGAAGACCTGGAAGGAAGCCCAGCACTACCTGCTGGAGAAGGTCGTCCCGGCGGCTCCGCTGTGGTACACCAAGCAGTTCCAGCTCTCCGGGTCGAACGTGGGCGGCGCCCGCTACGGGTCGGTGTCGAGCCTCATCGACATCACCCAGCTGTACCTGAAGAAGTCGTAACTCTCTACGGCTGATCGCGGGGACGCGCACCAGGCGGAGCGCGTCCCCGCACCTCCGTGAAACCTCCCACTCGTCTCCGCAGAGAGCAGCCCTCCCGCCATGCTTCAGTTCATCATCCGGCGCACGGTCGGTGCCCTGGTCACCCTGTTCCTCATCAGCGCCGCGACCTTCTTCCTGTTCGTCGCCGCGCCTTCCGATTACGCCTCCCTGGCCTGTGGCAAGGACTGCTCTCCCCAGAGGCTGGAGGACATCCGCCAGGCCCTCGGTCTCAACCTGCCCATCGTCCAGCAGTTCTGGGACTTCATGTCCGGCATCGTGATGGGCCGTGACTTCCCGACCGGACACTGCAACGCCCCCTGCCTCGGCCAGTCGTTCTACTCGGGCGACATGGTCTGGGGCACGATCATGGACCGCTTCCCCACCACCCTGACCCTCACCATCGGTGGTGCGGTCGTCTTCCTCGTGCTCGGTGTGGGTGCCGGCATGGTCGCCGCCTTCCGGCGGGGCTCCATGGTGGACAAGGTCGCCACCGGCGCGTCGATGGTCCTCAGCTCGTTCCAGATCTACTTCCTGGGTCCGATCGTCCTGATCATCTTCGTCTACAGCACGGGCTGGATGGAGAACCCCCAGTACGTGCCGATCACCGAGGACCCGTGGGGCTGGTTCACGGGCATGCTCCTGCCCACCCTGGTGATGGCCACCATCTTCACCGCGCAGTACACCCGTATGGCCCGCTCGTCGATGATCGAGCAGCTCGCCGAGGAGCACGTGCGCACCGCCCGCGCGAAGGGCATGTCGCGCAAGTACGTCTTCTTCCGCTACGCCTGGCGCGGCTCGATGATCCCGATCGTCACCGTGCTCGGTATCGACCTCAGCAGCATGCTCGGCGGTGCCGTCGTCACCGAGATCACCTTCTCCCTCCAGGGAATCGGTCGGCTCGCCGTGGACGGAGCGGTCCACAAGGACCTCCCGCTGACCATGGGCGTCATGTTGTTCGGTGCCTTCTTCATCCTGCTCTTCAACATCCTCACCGACATCGCGTACGCCTGGATCGACCCGCGCGTCCGGCTCTCCTAGGAAGAACGAACCACCGTGACCACACTGACCAAGACCGAGGGCACTCCGGCCCCGACCGGTGCGGAGAGCTTCCTCTCGGTGCGCGATCTGAAGGTGCAGTTCTCCACCGAGGACGGCATCGTCAAGGCGGTCGACGGCCTCTCCTTCGACGTCGAGCGCGGCAAGACCCTGGGCATCGTCGGCGAGTCCGGCTCCGGCAAGTCCGTCACCAACCTGACGATCCTGGGCCTGCACAACCCGCGCACCACCACCATCGACGGCGAGATCGTCCTCGACGGCAAGGAACTCGTCACCGCCAAGGAAAAGGAGCTGGAGCAGCTCCGCGGCAACAAGATGGCGATGATCTTCCAGGACCCGCTGACCGCGCTGTCGCCGTTCTACACGGTGGGCCGCCAGCTGTCCGAGCCGTTCATGAAGCACCGCGGCGCCTCGAAGAAGGAGGCGAAGGACCGGGCCATCCAGATGCTGGAGAAGGTCGGCATCCCGCAGCCCAAGGTGCGCTTCGACGACTACCCGCACCAGTTCTCCGGTGGTATGCGCCAGCGCGCGATGATCGCCATGGCGCTGATGTGCGACCCCGACCTGCTGATCGCCGACGAGCCGACCACCGCGCTCGACGTGACCGTGCAGGCCCAGATCCTGGACCTGCTCAAGGACCTCCAGCAGGAGTTCGGCTCCGCGATCATCTTCATCACCCACGACCTCGGCGTCATCTCGCACATGGCGGACGACCTGCTGGTGATGTACGCCGGCCGGGCCGTGGAGCGCGGCAGCACCAAGGAGGTGCTGTACGACCCGAAGCACCCCTACACCTGGGGCCTGCTCAGCTCGATGCCGCGCCTGGACAGCGACATCAACACGGCACTGACGCCGATCCCCGGCAGCCCGCCCTCGCTGCTCAACCCGCCCTCGGGCTGCCGCTTCCACCCGCGCTGCGCGTTCAGGGACGAGGTGCAGGGCAACCTGTGCTCCGAGGTCCGGCCGGCGCTGGGCGAGGGGCGCGCCTCGGCGTGCCACCTGACGCCGGAGCAGAAGCAGACCATCTTCATCGACAAGATCCAGCCCCGGCTGCGCTAGGGAGAACCGAGACATGAGCGAGAACCTCACCCTCCCCGCACAGCAGGGCACCACCGGCAGCGCGCCCGAGGCGCTGCTGGAGGTCAAGGGCCTCACCAAGCACTTCCCGATCTACGGCGGCTTCCCGATCAAGCGGAAGGTCGGCGCGGTCCAGGCGGTCGACGGCATCGACCTGAGCGTCGGGGTCGCCGAGAGCGTCGGCCTGGTCGGCGAGTCCGGCTGTGGCAAGTCGACCACGGGCCGGCTCATCACCCGGCTGCTGGAGCCGACCGCCGGCACGATCACCTACTCTGGGCAGGACATCACGCACGCCTCGCGCCGGCAGATCGCGCCCGTGCGGTCCGAGATCCAGATGATCTTCCAGGACCCGTACTCCTCGCTGAACCCGCGGCAGACCGTCGGCTCGATCATCAAGTCGCCGATGGAGGTCAACGGGATCGAGCCGCAGGGCGGCCGGGAGAAGAAGGTCCGCGAGCTCCTCGAGCTCGTCGGCCTGAACCCGGAGCACTACAACCGCTTCCCGCACGAGTTCTCCGGCGGTCAGCGCCAGCGCATCGGCGTCGCCCGCGCCCTGTCGCTGAACCCGAAGCTGATCGTGGCCGACGAGCCGGTCTCCGCGCTGGACGTCTCCATCCAGGCGCAGGTGGTGAACCTGCTCCAGAAGGTCCAGAAGGAACTGGGCATCGCGTTCCTGTTCATCGCCCACGACCTCGCCATCGTCCGGCACTTCTCGCAGCGCGTCGCGGTCATGTACCTCGGCAAGGTGGTCGAGGTCGGCGACCGGGACTCGATCTACAACCGGCCCCGCCACCCCTACACGCACGCCCTGCTGTCGGCGGTGCCGGAGGTCGGCGTCGACGAGGAGACCGCGGACCGCGAGCGGATCCGTCTCTCCGGCGACGTCCCCTCGCCGATCAACCCGCCGTCCGGCTGCCGCTTCCGCACCCGCTGCTGGAAGGCGCAGGACAAGTGCGCGACCGACGAGCCGCCGCTGGTGCAGATCTCCGGCAACCGTGACGGCCACCTGACGGCCTGCCACTTCCCGGAGGACCCCACGACCGAGGCCCGTGACGAGGACATCGTCCTGGACCCGGCCCTGGCGGCGCTGGAGGAGGGCGACGCCCCGCAGGCCTAGGCCCGCGGAGCGGCGACGGTGATGATCTCGGGGCTGGCGGGGGTCACGGGCCCCCGCCCCCAGTCCCCGTAGCGCTCGGCGACGGCCAGACCGGCCTCGCCGAGGAAGCCGTCCAGGGCGGTGGTGCCGAGGAACCGCAGGGTGCTCCGGCACACCCGCGGCCGCGGCCAGCGCGCCCCGGCGTACGTCTCCGTGAACGTGACCCGGTCCCCGGTGGGGGCCGGGTCCGCGTCGTGCCAGACCCGTACCGGCCCGTCGTCGCCGGTGAACTCGTGCACCCGGTCCGGGGTCCAGCGCTCCCAGGCGCGGGCGGCCGGGTTCCGGGTCTCGAAGACGAACCGGCCGCCGCCCGCGAGCGCGCGGCGCACCCCGCTCAGCAGTCCGCGCACCTGTTCGTCGCGCAGGAGCTCCTGGAACGCGTGGCCGGTCATCACGACCAGGTCGAACGCCCCGTCCCAGGCGTGCGAGAGCAGGTCCCCGAGCACCCACTCGACGCCCGGCTCCGCCCGGCGGGCCTGCACGAGCATGGCGGCCGCCGGGTCGAGGCCGGTGAGCCGGCCCTGGTGCCCGGCCTCCCGGGCACCGCGCAGCAGCCGGCCGGTGCCGCAGCCGACGTCGAGGACCGAACCGGCGGCGAGGACGAGCTCCAGGTAGAAGTCGTCACCGGGGCCCCAGAGGTTCAACTTGTCGTAGAGCGCGGCGAGTTCGAAGTCGCCGAAGACGCGATCGACCATGTCCGAAGTCTGCCTGCCGACCGGGTGCCGGGGTGCGGGAACGGCGGGACCCGGGCGGTCAGCCCTCGCCCGCTTCGGCGGCCCCGGTGCCGGCGTCCGGCTCCGGGAGGTCGTCCAGCGCGCGGCGGGGCAGCAACGGCACGGCGGCCAGTGTGCACAGGAGCAGCAGTCCGGCGGCGAGGAAGAACGGCGCCCGCAGCCCGAACCGGTCCGCGACGAGTCCGCCGGCGAGGCCGCCGAGCGGCGTCAGACCGTTGATCACCAGCCGGTAGGCGCCGTTGACCTGGCCGAAACGCTCCTTCGGGATCAGGGTCTGGCGCAGCGTCGCGGTGAGGACGTTGCCCAGCGTGATG
Organism: Streptomyces sp. IBSBF 3136; assembly: GCF_036815105.1. Classification (NCBI taxonomy): domain Bacteria; kingdom Bacillati; phylum Actinomycetota; class Actinomycetes; order Kitasatosporales; family Streptomycetaceae; genus Streptomyces; species Streptomyces sp. IBSBF 3136. The sequence goes on along the minus strand of NZ_JAJSZC010000132.1, from coordinate 3,588 downwards.
GCGGCGCCGACGAACGTCAGGGCGAGCGCGGCCACCAGCGGGTGCGAGGTCCAGCCGGCGACGGCGAAGGACGCCGGGCACAGGGCGAAGGAGAGCTGCAGGGCACGGCCCCGGCCCAGCGCGGAGACCACCAGCGGCGCGGTCACCACGCCGATCAGGCCGCCGCCGGCGATGACCAGCATCAGCAGCCCGTACATGGTCTGGCTGAGCTTCAGCGTGTCCAGGGCGTAGAGCACGGCGACCCCGAGCACCGCCAGCACCGCGAAGTTGAACAGGGCCACCAGCAGGCACACCGTCCGCAGCAGCCGGTGCCGCCACAGCCACACCACCCCGGCCGCGGTGTGCGACCCGAGCGACCGCAGCGTCAGGGGCGTGCCCCGGACGGCCGCGCCCCGCGGCCGTACCCTGAGGACGAGCAGCGCGGACACCGCGAAGCAGGCGGTGGCGAGCCCGAAAGGCAGCGCGTGCGCCACCGCGAACAGAGCGGTGCCCAGCGGCGGGCCGAGGAACTCCATCGTGACCAGCTGGCCGGTCAGCAGCCTGCTGTTGGCCGAGTCGAGGGCGTCGGCGGCGGCCATGTCGGGCACCACGGCCTGCGCCAGGTTCTCCGCCATCGTCTCGACCGAGCTGAGTAGGAACGCGACCACCACCAGAGCGGTCAGACTCGCCCGGCCGGTGAGGAGCACCATGACCAGACCCGCGAGGACGGCGGTCCTGGCCGCGTCGCACAGCCACAGCAGCCGGTAGCGGTCCCAGTGGTCGATGAGGGTCCCGCTGAACGGGCCCACCAGGACCCAGGGCAACTGGCCGGCCACCGTCACCAGCGACACCTTCAGCGGATCGGCGGTGATAGTGGACGCCAGGACGGCCAGCGCGATCATCCGCACTCCGTCGCCCAGCCCGGAGAAGGTCGTCGCGGCCCACAGCCGGCGGAACCCCGGGCCGAAGCGGCGCCGCGCGGACGGCAGGGCGGGGGCGGTCAGGGCGTGGTCGGCCACCTCGGGAGGTTCCCTTCTGATCCGGGCTGCGCCCGGGCCGTGATCCGGCCGGCGGCCGGGCCGCCGGCAGCCCCGGCCGGGGGTACGGGCACCCGATGCTGCCCGGACCCGGCGCCCCGGGACAGTCGGGGACTTACCCGACTGCCGGACGCCACCGCCCCGGGGGAGCATCCCGTGCAGTGCCATGCATGCGGAGCAGCGCAGTCACCGGGAGGCGCGCGGCCCCCCGGTCGGCGCGACGGAGGAGAGACGGACGCCGATGACCGAAGAGAGCCTTGTGGCCGACACATCGTTCGCGCAGCAGAGCCTGTGGCTGCAGAACGAGATAACCCCGGGCCAGTCCGCGTACAACGTGACGGCGGCGGTGCGGCTGCGCGGCCCGCTGGACGTCCCGGTGCTGCGGCGCGCCCTTGGCCTGGTGGTGGAACGGCACGAGGTCCTGCGCACCACCTTCGACCTCGACGACGGTGACCCGGTACAGGTGATCCACCCGTCCGCACCGGTCGACGTCCCGGTGCTGGACACCACGGAGGAGGGGTTCGAGGCGACCGCGCGCCGGGAGCTGGAGACACCCTTCGACCTGCGGCAGGGCCCGCTCATGCGGTTCCGGCTGCTGCGCCTGGCACCCGACCACCATGTGGCGCTGCTCGCCATCCACCACATCGTCACCGACGGCCTCTCCTCGGGCATCCTCTTCGGGGAGCTGACCGCGGCCTACGCGGACCTGCGGGCGGGCCGGGAGCCACGCCTGCCCGAACTCCCCATCCAGTACGCGGACTTCGCCGCCTGGCAGCGTGAACGGCTGACCGGGGAGCACCTCGACGGGCTGCGCGCCCACTGGGCCCAGGAGCTGTCCGGCGCGCAGCCGCCCGAGCTGCCGACCGACCGGCCCCGGCCCGCCGTCGCCAGCGGGCGGGGCGCCGCCCACCACTTCACCCTGCCGGCCGCCCTGGTGCGGCGCGTGGAGGCGCTCGCCCGCCGGCGCACCGCGACTCCGTTCATGGTGCTGCTGGCCGCCTTCAACGTGCTGCTCGCCCGCTACGGCGGCCAGGACGACATCACCGTCGTCTCGCCGACCGCCGGCCGCGACCGGCCCGAACTCGAGGGCCTTATCGGCTACTTCGTCAATCCGTTGTTCCTGCGCACGGACCTGTCCGGCGACCCCGCCTTCCTCGAACTGCTCGACCGGGTGCGGACGGCCTTCCAGCGCGCCGTCGCCCATCAGGAACTGCCCTTCGAGCAGGCCGCCGACCTGCTGCGCCGGCACGGCCCGGGGGCCGGCGAGGACCCCGCGCGGGTGCTGATGGTGCTCCAGGCCAAGGCGCCCGAGCGGTGGACCGCCGCCGGACTCACCTTCGAGATGGCGCACGTGGGCACCGGCACCGCCAAGATGGACCTGGCCATGGACGTCCGGCCGGCCGACGACGGCCACCGGGTGGTGCTGGAGTACAGCACCGACGTGTTCGACGCGGACACGGTACGACGCCTGGCCGGGCACTTCGTCGCCCTGCTCGAAGCGATCGCCGAGCAGCCGGACCGTCCGCTGTCCCGGCTGCCGCTGCTGGACGCCGAGGAGCGCCGGACCGTGCTGGCCGCCGCCCCCGGCGCGCTCACCGCACCCGTCACCGGCCCGGTCCAGGCGGCCGTGGAGCGGTGGGCGGCCGCGACCCCGGACGCGCCCGCGCTGATCGCACCGGAGACCCCTCTGACCTACCGGCAGCTGGACCGGCGGGCCGGGGAACTGGCGGAGCGGCTGCGCGCCCACGGCGTGCGCCCCGGCACCCCGGTGGCCCTGCGCGCCATGCCGTCGGCCGGCCTCGCGATCGCCGCGTACGCCGTCCTCAAGGCGGGCGGCGCGTGCTTCCCGCTCCACCCCGACGTCCCCGGGCCGCTGGAGCGAACGCTCCTCGCCGAGTCCGGGGCACTGGTCCTCGCGGAGGTGTCCGCCGCCTCCGGAGCGGTGCCGGTCTCCGCAGACACCGCCTCACCGCCGGTCTCGGATGCCTCCGCGCCGCTGCCGACCGCCACCGGCTCCGAACCGCTGCCGACGTCCGCCGACTCCGTGCCGTCGCCGGACGTCACGCCCGCCCTGCTCGCCTGGACGGTGACCGGTCCGGGTGCCGTCGGCGTCGTCCCGCTGAGTCACACGGCGGTGCTCACCGCCGCGCAGGGCACCGCGGCCGCGCTGGACCTGGTCCCGGGCGGCGTCCACAGGTGCGCGCCGGACAGCCCCGAGCAGTTCCTGCCCGAGCTGCTGGCGGCGCTGACCGGCGGCGCGGCCCTCGAACTCGCTCCGTCGGCGCGGGCCGGTACCGTCGGGACGGACCCACACGCGCCCCGGCTCCGGGTGCTGCCGGGCACGGCCGGCGCGTACGCCGTGGCCGCGCCGTCCGCCGGTCCGGACCCGGTGGCCCTCCGGCCCGCGGGCTACGACCTGTACGTCCTCGACGCACACCGGGAACCCGTGCCTTTCGGCGCCGTCGGCGACCTCCACCTCGGCGGTGCCGCCGTCGGCGACCTCCACCTCGGCGGTGCCGCCGTCGGCGACCTCCACCTCGGCGGTGCCGCCGTCGGCGACCTCCACCTCGGC
>NZ_JAJSZC010000131.1:0-22170 GCF_036815105.1 Streptomyces sp. IBSBF 3136 | reverse complement strand
GGCGGGAGGCGGGAGTGACGGTGGTCGGGGGCTTTCGGGCGAGGCCCTGAGCTGACGGGCGAGCGGCCGGGGGCCGGTCACCAGCCGCTGACGCGCGGCCAGACCGCCTCGATCGTGGGCGTCGGGCCCGTGTCCCGTGCGCCGTCGACGACGTGGTAACCGTGGTGCTGGGCGGCCGTCGCGCAGGCGTGGTTGGGCAGGACGCGCAGCCGGGTGCCTACCGGGAGCTCGGGCAGGCGGGCGCCGTCGCGTGCGGTGAGGGTGCCGTGCTCCTGGCTGGCGGCGGTCATGACCAGCCCCGATACAAGCCGGCCGGCCAGGTCGGTGACCAGACCGTAGCCCTGGTCCTGGGACTGGGCGGAGGTGCCGCGGTCGCGGGACATCGCCATCCAGCCGCCGTCGGTGATGATCCACCCGTACTCGGGGCGGTGGCCGATGACGGTGACCACCACCGACAGGGCCAGGTCGTCGACGGCGCAGACGCCGAGGCCGGCCATGACCAGATCGAAGAAGACGTAGTTGCCGGCGCGCAGTTCGGTGACGCCGGTGAGGTCCTCGGCCGCGTGGGCGGTGGGTGTGGAGCCGACGCTGACGACCTGCACCGGCAGGCCGGCGGCCCGCAGCCGGTCGGCCGCGGCGACGGCCGCGGCACGCTCGTTCTCCGCCGCCAGGCGCTGCTCCTCGGCCCCGTGGGCGAAGTAGGACTCGCCCGCATGGGTCAGCACCCCGTCGAGGCAGCCCGCCTCGTGCAGGACACGGCCGATGCCGACGAGCCCGGGCGCGTCGGGCCGCAGGCCGCCGCGGTGACCGTCGCAGTCGATCTCGATCTGGGCGGGCACGGCGACGCCCGCCGCTCGTGCGGCCTCGGCCACGCACTCCGCCTGTTCCGCGCTGTCGAGCAGGACGCGCAGGGTGACGCCCCGGCGCAGCAGGGCGATCACGCGGGGCAGTTTGTGCGGGGCGATGCCGACGGCGTAGGTGATGTCGGTGTAACCGCCGTCGGCGAACGCCTCGGCCTCGGCGAGTGTCGAGACGGTGACCGGGCACGGGGTGCCGTCGTGCAGCAGCGCGGCCACGTCGAGGCTCTTGGCCGTCTTGACGTGCGGGCGCAGGGCGACCCCGAGGCGGTCCGCGCGGCGTGCGAGGCGTTCGATGTTGCGGCGCGCCCGGTCGACGTCGACCACGGCGAACGGGGTGTCGGGGTCGGCCAGGGTACGGGGGCGGACCGCGGGCGGCGTGGTGGTCACAGCGTGATGTCCATCTTCTTCAGCAGGGCGAGGCCGAGGCACAGGTCCTGGAGGCCGATGCCGGAGCTGTCGAAGACCGTGATCTCACGGTCGTCGACGCGCCCCTCGGCCCGGCCGCAGGCCTCCTCGGCGGTCATGCGGCCCCTCACCTGGTGTAGTTGTAGACGGTGGCCCGGGAGACGCCGAGCAGGTCCGCGATGGTCTGGGCGGCGTCGCGCGAGTCGAAGTAGCCCTCGCCGCGCAGCTGCCGTACGAGGGCCTTCTTGGCGTCCCGGCCCAGCGACCTCGGGGTGCCCCCGCGTTCGGCGGCGAGCGCCTCGACGGCCGCGCGCAGCTCGCGCGCGTTGCGGTCGCGCAGTGTCTCCAGCGGCTGGTCCCGGTGCTCGGTCCCGGTGGCGACGAGGTTGGCCAGGGCGAGCGTGACCGGTGACAGCACGGAGACGTCGAGGTTCAGGCAGAGGGCGGCGATGTAGTCGCCGGAGCCGTTCCTGATGCCGATCGAGGTGCTCTTGGCGGGGCGGCCGTCGGGGAACTGGTTGGGATAGTTCTGGATGACGCTGGGGTATTCGGGGTCGGCGATGCGGGCGAGGCCCAACTCGGTGGCGGAGTCCCCGATCCGGCGGCCGGAGAGGTTGTTCTCGATCGCCCGGATCGCGTGCCGTGGGTCGCGCAGGTCGTGCAGCACGACCTCGCACAGGCCGGGGAACATCCGGCCCAGGGCGACGGCGATCTTCTCCGCTTCGCGGATGAGGTGCTCGTCGGCGTCGGACCCGGTCCCGGCGCCGGGTTCGGCCTCGCCCCCGGCGCCGGCCACCGTTCCGTCCGTCTGCTGCTCCACCCTGGTCTCTTCCACACTCTCGCCGCTCTCGCCGCCTCGCCGATCGCGCCGCCCGCCCTCTCGAATCCGGCCTCTCGAATTACGCCGGCCTCGGCCGGTCCCGGTGAATCTCGACTGTTTTTCTAATTCTGGACACCAAGCCTAAGTGATCGCTCCGCCGCGCGTCCAGGGCCCGCTCACTCCCGGGCGCGGTCGAGGAAGCCGGCGATCAGCGGGGCGATCTCGGGCAGGCGGGTCTCCAGGGCGAAGTGGCCGGTGCCCAGCTGACCGGCCGCCCAGACCCCCTCCGCGCGACCTCTCCGCACGCCCCTCACCCCGCGGAAGCCCCCGGCGGCCTCCCCGGGAACGCGAGCGGCCCCGCCGGGGCGTTCCGCCCGGCGGGGCCGCTCGTCGCGCTGCCGCTAGTTGCTGCGGCCCGCGGGATCGTGGGTGATGCTGTCCCGACCCTCGTCCCCGTGGACCGGGTCCACGCCGGCGGAGCCGGCCGTGGTCCCGGCCGCCCGGTCGCCGTGTCCGGGCCACCAGGCCGCGTGCCCGATGAGCGCGGTGAGACTGGGTGTGAAGAACATCGACATCACGAAGGCGGCGACCGCGATGCCGAACGAGACGGCGAAACCCATCTCCGTGAGCAGCGAGTTGCCCGCCAGCATCATCGTGGCGAAGGTGGCCGCCAGGATGAAGCCGGCCGCGGCGACGGTCGGACCGGCGTGCCTGAGCGCCATGCCGGCGGCCTCGCGCGGCTCGCGGCCCTCGCGGGCCTCCTCGCGCAGCCGGGCGATCATGAGGATGTTGTAGTCCGTGCCGATGGCGACCACGAAGAGATACATGATCACCGGCAGCATGAACATCAGGCCGGAGTGCCCCTGTCCCTTCTGGAAGATCCACACGGTGGCGCCGAGGGTGGCGCCGAAGCCCAGGCCCACGGAGGCCATCAGGTACAAGGGCGCGACCACACTGCGCAGCAGCAGCCCCAGGATGATCATGATGAGGATCGCGGCGACGGGGAAGACCGTGCGGTAGTCGTGGTTGACCGCGGCGTCGATGTCCTTGTAGATCGAGGACATGCCGCCGACCAGGGCCTCGGTGCCGTCGGGGGCGTCGGAGTGGGCGACGTCCCGCACCCGGCCCACGGCGTCGATGGCCTTGTCCGTGGACGCCTCGTACTTCAGCGTGACCGTGAAGTCCGCGGTGGTGCCCGCCTTGTTGACCTGGGTCATCCGGGCGTCGGCGACGCCGTCCACGGCGCCGAGCCTGCGCGCGTAGGAGTCGAACGCGGCCCGGTCCAGCGGCTTGCCGTCGGTGCTGGACAGGTAGACGTCGGTGGGAGCCGCCGCGCCCGCCGAGTACGCCTTCTGCATCTCGTCCTGGGCGACCATGGACTCCTTGGTCTTGGGCATGGAGCCGGACGCCAGGTCGAAGGTGGCGTTGAAGTTGAGGATGCCGAGCGACAGCACGACCAGAACCAGCCCGGACAGCCCGGCGGCCAGGGCCGGCCGGCGCTGCACCCCGCGGCCGAGGGCGGCGAAGCGGGCGTTCTCCGGCTCACGCTGCCAGGACTTGGACGGCCAGAAGACCTTCGGCCCGATGAGCGAGACCACGGCCGGGATCAGGGTCAGACCCGCGACCAGCGTGGCGGCGACCGCGATCGCGAGCGCCGGCCCCATCTGCTTGAGGAAGCCGAGCGTGGACAGCACCAGCGCGAGGAAGGCGATGATGACCGCCCCGGCGGCCGAGGCGATGGCCTCACCGACCCGGTCGACCGCGTTGACCATGGCCTGCTTGGGTTCGTCGCCGGCGCGCAGGCGTTCGCGGTAACGGAACATCAGGAACAGGAAGTAGTCCGTGCCCACGCCGAAGAGCACGACGATGAGGATCGACGAGATCGAGCTGTTGGCCTGGAGGTCGAACAGCTTGGTGGCGTAGGCGATCAGCCCGTTGGCGACGGCGGACACCAGACCGATCAGGATCAGCGGCAGGACGGCGAGGATCGGCGCCCGGAAGATGATCAGCAGTGTCACCAGGATGATGACGAAGGTGCCGATGCCGATCAGTGCCTGTCCGCGTTTGGACGAGTCCTGCTGGTCGAGGGCCTGGGCCGCGGAGCCGCCCAGTTTGACCTCCAGGTGCGTGCCCTTGGCGAGTTGCTTGACGTCGTCACGCAACACCTTGGCCGCGTCGGCCTGTTCGGGTTGGCCGGCCTTCTTGCTGTCCATCTGGACCAGGGTCAGGTCGTACCTGCCGTCCTTCGACGGCCGGCCGGGGACGACCTTCTGCACCTGGTCGATGTGCTTCCTGCCCAGCTCGGTGGTGATCCGGGCGACGTCCTGCTTGTCGGCGTCGGTCAGCCGGCCGCCGTCGGTGCGCTGGTACAGCGCGATCGCGGACGGCGTGAAGGCGCTGGGGAACGCCTTCTGCTGCAGGTCCGCCGCTCTGATGGACTCGTAACTCTTCGGCAGGAAACTGCTCTCGTCACTGTTCGAGGGCAGACCGGGAGCGGTGGCGACGATCGCCACCGCGGCGATCAGCCAGGCCACGATCGTCCAGACGGGGTGTCGGACGACAGCGTTGCCTATTCGTCGGAACATGCGGGGGGTCCTCCTGGACAGGAAGATCACCGCAGCCCGGGGAGCGGTCCCTGGCATCGGCGACCCCGGCCGGCGCGCGTCCAACGCACCGGCCGAATGGTTGTCTTAGGGTCACATGGTAGTGACCACGCAACGGGATCATTCCAGCAGGCGCGCCCCGGCACGACCGGATATCGGGCGGCCGCCGCCGGCGGGCCGGAAGGAGCACCGGACATGACCACGAACAGCTTCGCGGGGCCCCCGCACCACACTCCCGAGGGCATCGTCTGGGAGCCGAGCGGCCGCTGGGTGCGCGGCCGTACGGCCGGGGTCACGGTCGTCGACAGCCGCCGTCCGGTCCTCGTGTGGGAACCCGGCGTGCCGGTGCCGCTGTACGCCTTCCCGCGCGGCGAGGTCCGCGAGGACCTGCTGCGCCCGGCGGAGAACCCGCCCACCGGCACGCACACCGGATCGACGGTCTTCTACGACCTGGAGGCCGGTGGCGAGATACGGGCGAACGCCGCCTGGACCTTCCCCTCGGACGCCCTGGCGGACCACATCGCCTTCGAGTGGTCCCGGCGCACCGGCACCGGCCTCGACCACTGGTACGAGGAGGAAGAGGAGATCTTCGTGCACCCCCGCGACCCGCACAAACGGGTCGACGCCCTGTTGAGCAGCCGGCACGTCCAGGTCGAGGTCGGCGGCACGCCGGTCGCCGACACCCGGCGCCCGGTCCTGCTCTTCGAGACCGGCCTGCCCACCCGTTACTACCTGCCCCGCGAGGACGTCCGCCTGGACCTGTTCGAGCCCACCGACCACAGCACCGGCTGCCCCTACAAGGGCACCGCCGCGTACTGGTCCTGGCGCGGCGGGGGCGACGTACCGGCCGACGTACTGTGGAGCTACCCGGACCCGCTGCCCGCGGTCGGCGCGGTCAAGGGGCTGCTCGCGTTCTACAACGAGGCGGTCGACATCACGGTGGACGGCGAACGACTGGAGCGCCCGGTCACCCACTTCACCCGGCGCCCCTGAGGCGCCGCAGGCCGGGGCGCCCCGCGTCGGGGTACCGGCCGGTGGATCTCCGATGCGATGATCCCCGCGGGTTCGACGAACCCGGCCGGGTGCGGGGACTCCGTGACCGCTCCGGGAGACTCCCTTCCGCACGACAGGAGTTCGCAGTGAGCAGTGTCCACCACGACGTCAGCCTCCTTCCCCCGCCCCGGGTCGAGGAGGTCAGCGAGAACGTCTTCGCCTACATACAGCCCGACGGCAGCTGGTGGATCAACAACACGGGCTTCCTCGTGGGGCGGCGCGGCGTGATCAGCGTGGACGCCTGCTCGACCGTGCGGCGCACGCGGGCCTACCTGGACGCGATCGGCACCGTCACGTCCCAGCCGGTACGGACCCTGGTCAACACCCACCACCACGGCGACCACACCTTCGGCAACCACCTGTTCGAGGGCGCCACCATCGTCGGCCACGAGGCCACCCGGACGAGCGTCCTGCAGTGGGGCGAGCCGGGCGCGGCGGCCGCGTTCTGGACCGACGTCGAGTGGGGTGACGTCACGATCGAACCGCCCTTCCTCACCTACACGGAGGGTGTCACCGTGTGGTCCGACGACCTGCGCGCCGAGGTGCGCCACGTCGGTACGCCCGCCCACACGACCAACGACTCCATCGTCTGGCTGCCCGAGCGGGGACTGCTGTTCAGCGGCGACCTGCTGTTCAACGGCGGCACGCCCTTCCTGCTGCAGGGGTCCGTGGCCGGTGCCGTGAAGGTGCTGGAAGAGGTGATCAAGCCGTTGGGCGCGACGACCATCGTCCCCGGCCACGGCGGGGTCGCCGGGCCCGGACTCGTCGACGAGGTGCTCGGCTACCTGCGGTTCGTGCAGCGGACCGCCCGGGCGGGCCGCGACGCCGGGCTGACCCCCCTGGAGACCGCCCGCGAGACCGACCTGGGCGAGTACGCCGGGCTGCTCGACTCCGAGCGCATCGTCGGCAACCTGCACCGGGCGTACGCGGAACTGGAGGGCGGCCCGCTCGGCCGGCCCGTCGACGCCGCGGCCGCCCTCGGCGACATGGTGGCCTACAACGGCGGACGCCCCCTCACCTGCCTGGCCTGAGCGCGAGACCTCGCTCGCGGCTGTGTGAGGTGAGAGCCTGGGGGCGGGGTCCGTCTGCAGATGGGACCAGATCATGGGCGTGCCGGGCCGGGTGCGCGGCGACAGCATGAGCGATCCGTTCGACCTCACCACGGCCGCGTTGGTGACGGTGGACGGGTCGGGGCTGATCGAGTGCTGGAGCCCGCAGGCCGAGAAGCTGCTCGGGCACGCGTCGGCGGACGTGGCCGGGCGGCCGGTGTCGGCGGTACTGGACGCCACGGGCGGCATGGACGGCCTGGACGGCGGCGACGACCTGGACGGCCTCACCGCGCTGGTCGAGGGCCGGCTGGTGGCCGACAGCTGGGAGGGCCTGGTCTCGGCGCGCCACCAGGACGGCCACCAGGTCCGCCTCGGGCTGCGGGTACGGGCCGTGCCGCTGCCCGGCGGGGGCTGCCGCTGGCTGGTCGCCCTATGCCGGGCCGAGGACTGGAAGCGGTGGGAACTGGGCCAGGCGGCGCTGCGCGGCCTGCTGACCCAGTCCCCGATCGGTATCGCCGTGCTCGACACCGGGCTGCACTACACGTGCCTCAACGAGGCGCTGGTGGCCATGGAGGGGCTGCCGTGCGAGGACGGCGGCCCCGGGCCGGATGTGCTCAAGGCCGTGGAACGGCAGGCCAGAAGGGCCCTCTCCGCGGACCGGGCCGTCTCGTCCGTCGAGGGCGTGACACCTGCGCCGGATGCGGCCGGGCAGCCCTGCGCCGAGCACCTGAGGCTGCGCGCGTCCTTCCCGCTGCGGGCCCGTACCGGCACCACCCTCGGGGTGTGCCAGACCGCCGTCGACTTCAACGGGCGCGACCCCGGGCGCAGACGGCTGCTGCTGCTCAACGAGGCCGCCGAACGCATCGGCACGACGCTCGACCTCGGACGCACAGCGCAGGAGCTCGTGGAGATCCTGGTGCCCCGGATCGCCGACTTCGCGGCCGTGGACCTGCTGGACGGCGAGCGGTCCCCGGAGGAGTTCGCCGCCCGTCCCCGGAGCGGCGGGGGCGGTCTGCGCCGGACGGCCCACCTGTCGATCCGGGCCGACCATCCCGAGGTGATCGTGCCGATCGGCGCCCCGGCCCGCTACCCCGCGCAGTCCCCGCAGAGCCGCTGCATGGCCACGGGCCGGACGGTGCGGGACGCGCTGCTGACCCACGCCACCTCGTGGCTCGTGCAGGATCCGCCGCGGCGGGAGAAGCTCCTCCACCTGGGCGTGCACTCTCACATGGTGGTCCCGCTGCGCGCCCGGGGGGTGACGGCGGGGGCGGTGACGCTGCTGCGCTGGGAGAACCCGGAGCCGTTCGACGAGGACGACCAGCTCCTCGTCGAGGAGCTGTCCGCCCGGGCGGCGGTGTGCGTCGACAACGCGAGGCGCTTCGCCCGCGAACACAGCGCCGCGCTCGCCCTGCAGACCAGCCTGCTGCCCCCGGTCCTGCCGGATCTCAGCGCCGTCGAGGTCGCCTACCGCTATCTGCCGGCCGATGCCGAGGCCGGTGTCGGCGGCGACTGGTTCGACGTCATCCCCCTGTCCGGCGCGCGCGTCGCCCTGGTGGTGGGAGATGTGGTGGGTCACGGCATCCACGCGGCGGCGAGCATGGGACGGCTGCGAGCGGCCGTGCAGACCCTCGCCGACATCGACCTGCCGCCCGAGGAACTGCTCACCCACGTGGACGATCTGGTCCTGCGGCTGTCGGAGGAGGCCGAGGCCGCCGAGGACGGTCCGCTCGTCATCGGCGCCACCTGCATCTACGCCGTGTACGACCCGATCTCGCGCAAGCTGCGGGTGGCGCGGGCCGGCCATCCCGGCCCGGCGATCGCACACCTGAGCGAGCCCGTCGAGATCCTGAACGTCCCGGCGGGCCCGCCGCTCGGGCTCGGCGGTCTCCCCTTCGAGTCCGCGGAGTTCGAGGTGGAGGAGGGAAGCGTCGTCGCCCTCTTCACGGACGGCCTGATCGAGGCGTCCGACCATGACGTGGACACCGGTCTCGAGCGCCTGTGCTTCGCGCTGGCCCACCCGGACCGGCCGCTGGAGGAGATCTGCGACACGCTGGTGCGCACGCTGCTGCCGGACCGCCCGCCCGACGACGTCGCCATCCTCGTGGTGCGCACCCGCGCCCTGGACCGCGACCGCGTGGCGTCCTGGGACATCCCCGCGACCGCCGCCGCGGTGGCGGAGGCCCGCCGCGCGGCCACCGAACAGCTCGCCCGGTGGGGGCTGGACGACGCGGTGTTCACGACGGAGCTGATCGTCAGCGAGCTGGTCACCAACGCGGTGAAGCACGCCGACGGGCCCATCGGCCTGCGGCTGATCCTCGACCGGAACCTGGTGTGCGAGGTGTCCGACGCGAGCAACACCTCCCCGCGGCTCAGACGGGCCCGGTACTCGGACGAGGGCGGCCGCGGTCTCTTCCTGGTGGCGCAGCTCGCCCAGCGCTGGGGCACCCGCTACACGGCGGGGGGCAAGACCATCTGGGCGGAGCAGCTGCTGCCCGCCCGGTACGGCGACGAAGGGCCGTCCACGGCGTCCGGGCCGGCCGTGCCGCCGCCGGTGCCGGAGTCCCGGGGCGGACCGGGCTGACCCGACTGACCCGGCTGACCCGGCGGACCCGGCTGACCCGGCTGCGGCGGCGGCCGGGGCGCTGCCCTCGTACATTGGTTGCGTGGGCGTCACCGCAGCCGACGGGGAGCCGACCCCGGACCAGGTCGACTACGCCGCTCTGTTCGCCGCCACCCCCAGCCCCTATCTGGTCCTCAGCCCCGACCTGCGGATCGTCGGCGTCAACAAGGCGTACCTGCTGGCGACCGGCCGTACCCGGCGGGATCTGCTCGGGCAGTACTTCTTCGACGCCTTCCCGGACAACCCCGCCGACCCGCAGGCCAGCGGGGTCACCAATCTCTCCGCGTCACTGGCGCGGGTGCTGGCGACGCGGGAACCGGACACCATGGCCGTCCAGCGCTACGACATCCCCGTCATCAGCCGGCCGGGCGGCTTCGAGGAGCGCTGGTGGTCCCCGGTCAACACCCCGGTGCTGAAGGTCGGGGGGGAGGTGGCGTGGATCATCCACCGTGTCGAGGACGTGACGGCCTTCGTCCACCACCGCCAGGAGCGGCGGCGCAGCGCCGGCCCGCCGAGCCGGCGGGAGGAGGGCGTGGAGGCCGAGCTGTACGCCCGGGCCAAGGAACTGGAGCGGCTGAACGAGGAGCTGCGGCGGGCCCACGCCCGCGAGCGCCAGGTGGCGATCACGCTCCAGGAGGCCATGCTGCACTCCCCCGACCTGGCCCGGCACTCCGACGTCGCGGTGCGCTATCTGCCGGCCGTCGGCTCGCTGAACGTGTGCGGCGACTGGTACGACACCGTCGACCTGTCCGACGGCCGGTTCGCGGTCGCCGTCGGCGACGTCGTCGGCCACGGCCTGGAGGCCGCCACCGTCATGGGGATGCTGCGCAGCGCGCTCTCGGCGGCCAGCAGGGCGGTGGCGGGCCCGGCCCAGGCGCTCGAGGTCCTGGGCCTGTACGCCCGTTCCGTCGAAGGGGCGCTGGCGGCGACCGCCGTGACCGCCCTCGTCGACACCCGGGCGCAGGTGATCATCTATTCCAGCGCGGGCCATCCGCCCCCGGTCCTGATGCACCCCGACGGCGATTGCCAGTTGCTGGACCAGGCCACCGACCCCCCGCTGGGCGCCCGGCCCGCGCACATCCCGCGCCCGCAGGCCGGTGCCGCGTTCAACCACGGCGACGTCCTCGTGCTGTACACCGACGGTCTGATCGAACGCCGGGACGAGGACATCGACAAGGGTCTGCAACGGCTGACCGACACGCTGCGCGAGTGCCTCGGGCTCAGCCCCGAGCACCTGGCCGACATGCTGCTGGCCCGCCTCGGGGTCAGCCATGGCGCGCGGGACGACATCGCGCTGATCGTGGTCGGGTTGTGAGCCCCGGCCGGCGACGCCTGCCCGCGCGCCCGGCCCAAGGGCCTGTTGCGAAAGTGGTCCTCTGCCGTGCGACGAGGCCACTTTCGCAACAGGCCCTTAGGCCGAGTTCGGCGGCACGCCCGCCTGGCGGCAGCGGACGGCGACGGCCGCGATGTCGTCGTCGAGCAGTCCGTCGCTGTAGTGCAGCAGGTCGCGGTGGAGCCGGTCCAGCAGCTCGCGGGGCGGCGTCGGGCCGATCTCCCGCATCCAGTCCGGCAGCGGGAAGAACTGTCCCGCGCGGTCCCGGGTCTCCGTCACGCCGTCGGTGTAGAGCAGCAGCTGGTCGCCGGAGCCGAACGCGACCGTGTCGACGCTGTAGTCGTCCCCGAGGAGCGAGGCGAGGTTGAGCGGCGGCGAGGGCGTGGTCGGCTCCAGGACCCGGATCTTCCCGTCCTGGACGAGCAGCGGCGGCGGGTGCCCGCAGTTGAGGATCCGCACCTGGCCCCCGCCGTACGGGATCTCGGCGATGAGGGCGGTGGCGAAGTGCTCGGGCTGGTCGGGGTCGAGGATCGCCACGCTGTAGCGCCCTATGCTCGTCTCCAGGCGGTGGATGATGCCCTTGAGGTCGGGCTGGTCGTAGGCGTTCTCCCGGAAGCAGTTGATGACCGCCGAGGCCGCCCCCACCGCGGACAGCCCCTTGCCGCGCACGTCGCCGATGAGCAGCCGCACCCCGTACGGCGTGTCGGCCACCTCGTAGAAGTCGCCGCCGATCCGGGCCTGCTCCTGGGCCGCCAGGTACAGCGACTCGATGTCGACGTCCTGGATGCGGCGCGGCAGCGGACGCAGCAGCACCTTCTGCGCCGCGTCGGCGACGAGCCGGACCTGGAAGAGCGTCTCCTCCCGCTGGAGCCGCAGATGGCTCGCGTAGGCGGCCGCCAGGGTGACCGCGACGATCGCGGCGGCCGTGTACGGGGTCCCCAGGTCGGTGTAGACGAGGCTGAGCCCGATCATGGCCAGCAGGCAGAAGCCGCCCAGCACGACGGTCGGGAGCACCGGCCACAGGGCCGCGGCGAGGGCCGGCGCTGCGGGCAGCAGCCGGCTGAAGGCGATCTCCCTGGGGGTGGCGAAGGCCAGGCCGGTGATGACGGCGGTGAGGATCACCGGGGACAGCAGGACGGTCTCGCGGGAGCCGCCGTTCGGGGCGCGGTGACGCCGGTGCCGTCCTGTCCTGATCACAAAAAGCATCTTATCTAGGCATACCGGACTTCTGTCTGTACGACAGCGCGCGGCCGGGCGGGTGGCCCGCCCGGCGGCTCGTGAGTCAGCGGCCCCGTCCGCGCGGCTTGAGCGGCACGTGCGGGAGCTCCGGGGCGGGCAGCCGGTCCCCGTCGTAGCCCCGCACCTCACCGAAGCGGTTCCCCGTCGCCCAGTCCTCGCGGGCGCGTGCGATGTCGTCGTGCGAGCGGCCGATGAAGTTCCACCACATGACGATCTCCTCCTCGAACGGGGTCCCGCCGAGCAGGACCGTGCGGGCGGTGCCGTCCGACTCGTTGGCGAGGGTCAGCGACTCGACCCCCGGCCGGGCGTAGCCCAGATCCGCGGGCCGCAGCGGGACGTCGGCCAGGCGTACCTCGCCGCGGTCGACCAGGAGGCCGTGCTCGAAGCCGGGCTCCACGGCGAGGGTGAGGGCCGAGCGCGGCGGCAGGAGGATCTCGGCGCCGAGCAGCGGGGTGAAGGTCCGCACCGGGGAGACGGCGCCGGCGAGGGAGCCGAGGAAGACCCTGATCTCGGCTCCGTCGAGGAGGACGGGTTCGGGTACGTGGTGCTGGAAGTCGCGCGCGGTGCCGCGGTGGGCCTCGGGCAGCGCCACCCAGAGCTGGACGCCGTGCAGCACGGTGGTGTCCGGGGTCGACACCTCGGAGTGGGCGATGCCGTGCCCGCCGGTCATGAGGTTCAGCTCGCCGGGCCGCACGAAGGCGTGGCTGCCGAGGCTGTCGCGGTGCTCGATCTCACCGCTGAACAGCCAGCTCACCGTCTGCAGCCCGGTGTGCGGATGCGGCGCCACATCCATGCCGCCCGTGCGCGCGACGTCGTCGGGGCCGTAGTGGTCCGCGAAGCACCAGGCGCCGATCAAGGTCCTGGACCGCTGGGGTAGCGTGCGGCGCACGGTCATCGCCCGGGGGCCGCCCAGGGGGACGTCCCGCGGGGCCAGCACCTCCACCCGGGGCGCTCGGGACGGCGGGGCGCCGTCCGTGGCCGCGCCGTGGCGCGTTGCGTGGGGTTCCGTCTCCGTGTCGCTCACCGTGGACCGCCTCCAGCTCACCAATTGTTCTATATTCAACTATTGCAGCCGATCGTAGACCCTCCGAAGGAGTTTCGGGTTGACCACCTACACGACCGGGGCCGCGCTCCCGCGGATCTTCGTCGACAAGCAGAGCCCCGCCGCTTACCAGGCCCTGGTGCACACCTCCGAGGCGGTGCGCGCCGTCGGCGCCGAGGCCGGGCTCGACCGGGCGCTGGTGGAGCTGATCAACCTGCGGGTCTCGCAGATCAACGGCTGCGCGTACTGCCTCGACGTGCATACCAGGGCAGCGCGGCGCGCGGGCGAGACCGAACAGCGGCTCGGCGTGCTGGCGGCCTGGCGGGACACCGAACTGTTCACCTCCACGGAACGCGCGGCACTCGCGCTGGCCGAGGCGACCACCCTGCCCGCCGACGCCGCCGCCCAGGAGACCGCGTACTCCACCGCGCGCGAGGTGCTCACCGACGACCAGGTGTCCGCCGTGATCTGGGTGGCCATCACCATCAACGCCTTCAACCGGGTCTCGATCATGAGCAAGCATCCGGTACGGCCCCGCCCGGCGTCCGGCTGACCCCGCTCCCGTGCGCCGGCGGGCGACTACGTGTGCACTCTCGGGCAACTCCGCCTCCCGGCCCGCCCGTAGCGTCGGCGACGCACACACGCACCACACGCGGGAGGCACGACATGACCACCGGTTCCAAGGCCCCGAGCGGCCAGCCCTGGCTGCACCAGAAGGGGGAGATCATCCAGGAGTTCGGGACCGTCAAGCAGTTCCCGATCGGTCTCTCCCACGACGCGCGCATGTACTCCTGCCAGCGTCTGAACCGGATTCTGGCGGACACCCAGATCCTCTACGGCCTCTACAAGAAGCACCACTGGCTGCTGCGCGGGGCGACCTTCTACCAACTGCACCTGCTGCTGGACAAGCACGCCGGGGAACAGCTGGAGCTGGTCGACACGATCGCGGAGCGGGTGCAGACCCTGGGCGGGGTCGCGGTGGGCGACCCCCGGCACGTCGCCGAGATCACGTCGGTCCCGCGGCCGCCTGACGGCGTGGAGGAGGTCCCGGCGATGCTGTCGCGACTGCTGGCGGCGCACGAGACCATCCTGACGGACGCCCATGACGCGGCCGCCCGCACCGGCCGGCTGGGCGACGACGGCACCAACGACCTGCTGGTCTCGCAGGTCGTCCGCACCGGCGAGCTGCACGCCTGGTTCCTGGCCGAGCACCTGGTCGACACACCGCTGGTACGCGCCTGAGCCGACGCCGGCGGGGGCACCCGGCCGTCCCGGGTGCCCCCGCCGCCGGCCCGGCATGATCGCTTGCGATGCCCTCGCGGGGTGTGGCAGGGTTCCTGGCGTCGAACCGCATGTCACCCTCGCACGACGAAGGACCGAAGCCATTGATCGCGGCGTCCCCCAGCGGCCGCCGTCGGCACTGACGCCCCTGCCTCACCGGCAGCGGCCCGCGGTGCCCTCGCGTCTCCTCACGGCGGCCCCACGCATGTCCCGTGTTCCCGGCCACGGCCGGTTCCGCAGCCGTCCCGGCTGCCCTTCATCGTGAGGTCATCATCATCGTGCACATCGATGTGCAGCGTTTCGCCGTCGCCAACCTGCTGCGCCGCCCGGCGGCGGCCGAAGTCGGCGGATTCGTCGTGGGGTTCGACCCCACGACCACCAGCCCCTACATCAACTACGCGACCCCGTTCCCCGGCGCCGAGCCGACCGACCGCGACGTCAGCGCCCTGATCGAGGCGTTCCGGGAGCGCGGCCTCAAGCCCCGCCTGGAGTTCGCCCCGGACGCCGCGCCCGCCGTCGAACCCGCCCTGCACCGGGCCGGCTTCGGGACCGAGGCGGTCCACGAGTACATGGTCTGCACCCCCGCCACCCTGGTGGTCCCGGCCGGGCACACGACCGTGGAGACACCGGTCACCGACGAGGACTACACGGCCGTCGACGCCGCACTGTCCGAGGCGTTCGACGGCGAGTTCCCGCCCTCCCCGGAGAGCGCAGCCCGGCTGCGGCGCACCCAGGAGGGCGGCGGCGCCGTCCGGTTCGTCCGCGCCGCCGACGGCGGTTGTGCCGGTGCGGCGATCTGCTCGGCGCCCGCCGACGGCACGGCCGAACTGGCCGGAGTGGGCACCAGGCCCGCCCACCGCGGCCGGGGCGTCGCGGCCGCGGTCACGGCGGCCCTCGCCGCGACCGCCTTCGACCGCGGCACCCGGTCCGTCTGGCTGGAGTACTCCGGCGAGGGATCCCGCCGCGTCTACGAACGGATCGGCTTCCGCCCCACCGGCACCCGCCTGTACATGGCTCTCGAACCGTGACACGCCCCGGGCGGGGGCCGTACGGGTCCCCGCCCGGCCCCGGCCGACCGGCCGTGCGGACCCCGTGGCGGCCGTGGCACTATCCTTGCGCCCTCGAACACGGGTAGGGAGAAGGGACATCGGCGTGGCGATGAAGGCCTTGCGTGCGGCGTTGGAGGCGATCTACGTACGGCGTCTGAACCGCAAGCTGGACGGCCTGCCCCGGCCGCGGCACGTGGCGATCATGCTGGACGGCAACCGGCGCTGGGCACGGGACGCGGGCCACCAGGACGTCCGCGAGGGCTACCGGGTCGGCGGCGCGAAGGTCACCGACTTCCTGCACTGGTGCACCGACGCCGGCATCAAGCACGTCACGCTGTGGATGCTCTCCGACGACAACCTGCACCGGCCGGCCGCCGAACTCGGCCCGCTGCTCGACATAATCGAGGAGACCGTCCAGCGCATCTGCGCTCCCGGGGAGCCCTGGGAGATCGAGATCATCGGCGCTCTGGACCTGCTGCCCGGGAACACCGCCCGGGTCCTCAAGGAGGCCGCCGCCCTGACGAACGGCCGCGGCGGGCTCAAGGTGGACGTCGCCGTCGGCTACGGCGGCCGGCGGGAGATCGTCGACGCCGTGAAGGCGGCCTTCGACAAGCACATCAGCGCCGGCGGTGATCCCCGCGACCTGGCCGCGGAGTTCGACCTGGAGCACATCAGCGACAACCTGTACTCACCGGCCGGGCACGACACCGACTTCATCATCCGCACGTCGGGCGAACAGCGGCTGTCCGGCTTCCTGTTGTGGCAGTCGGCGTACGCGGAGGTGCACTTCGTGGACGTCCTGTGGCCCGCCTTCCGGCAGATCGACCTGCTGCGGGCCCTGCGCTCGTACGCCGACCGCGACCGCCGCTACGGCCGCTGACGGCCCGGGCCACGACCACTGACGCCTAGGGCGGGGTGCCGTCGCCCCGCCGGTGACCTCACCACTGCCGCCGTACGCCCGCCTCCGCTCGGCGAGTTCGGCCGCGGCAGGGGGACGACCGGTGCCCAGCGGCCGGATTCGGGGGCTCCGGTCGAGAAGGTTCCGCGGGCGGCCGCGGGGCGCTGTCGCAGGCGCACCCCGGAATTGTCCGTGATCGGTAACAGCGGGAGCCTGCGGCCGTCCTCTGCCGTCCTCACAGGTGCACGGGGGCTGATCGACACAGCGAGGGGACGGGGCCGACATGGCACGGCACGGTGGGCGGGGATGGTACGGCCGGGTGATCGCGGCGGCGGTCGGGGTGACTGCGGTGGCCGCGGCGACATCGGTGTGGACCGCACAGGCCGGGCCCGTCGCGGAGCACCGGTCGTCCGCGCGTCCGGCCGCACCCAAGGTTGCGCACGTGGCGGAGACCATCGTGCACGCGTCGGACGGCGGTGACCACGCGGTCAACATCACCATCGACGACGGCCCAGACCCGACCTGGACCCCGCAGGTGCTGCAAGTGCTGCGCGAGAACGGCGTGAAGGCGACGTTCTGCATGGTCGGCACCCAGGCCGAGGCCCACCCGGACATGGTCAAGCGGGTGGTCGCGGCCGGGCACCGGCTGTGCGACCACACGGTCTCCCACGACACCGCCATGGACCGCAAGTCCACGTCCTACCAGTCGCGGGAGATCCTGGACGCCGAGCGCCAGATCATCAAGGCGTCCGGCGGCGTCCGGCCGATGTACTACCGCGCCCCGGGCGGCGCGTTCACCCCGTACAGCAGGCATCTGGCGGCCTCGCACGGGATGCGGCCGCTGGGCTGGAACGTCGACTCGAAGGACTTCGAGCGGCCGGGCACGCAGGCCATCGTCTCCACCGTGCAGAGCGAGTTGTCCAACGGCCCCACCCTGCTCTTCCACGACGCCGGCGGCGACCGCTCCCAGACCGTGGCCGCCCTGCGCACCCTGCTGCCCTGGCTGAAGCAGCAGGGCTACTCGTTCGGGTTCCCGGTCCGCTGAACGCGGGCCGTTCGGCGGGTAGTTCAGTCTGCGGCCAGTCCTCAGCGGCCCGTGTGCCGCGGTACTTGGCCTTGGGGCCGCCGAGTTCGGCCCATCTGCCGCCGTAGTCGGCCGTCGGGCCGC
Organism: Streptomyces sp. IBSBF 3136; assembly: GCF_036815105.1. Lineage (NCBI taxonomy): Bacteria > Bacillati > Actinomycetota > Actinomycetes > Kitasatosporales > Streptomycetaceae > Streptomyces > Streptomyces sp. IBSBF 3136. Next base: position 4,750 of record NZ_JAJSZC010000131.1, on the reverse strand, counting down.
CGTGTTCGGCCGTCGGGCCGCCGTCTGCGGCCCGTCTGCCCAGGAGTGCGGCCGTCGGGGGCCCTCGGCGACCCGAACGCCCCGGAGTTCGGCCGTCGGGGGCCTCAGCGGTCCAGGCGCCCCGGAGTTCGGCCGTCGGGGGCCCTCGGCGATCCAGGCACCCCGAAGTTCGGCCGTCGGGGGCCCTCGGCGGCCCGGGCCCCGGAGTTCGCCCCGCCCGGTAGTCCTCAGTGGCCCGCCGGGGCCCGGTCCCCGGCGAGGATCGCCGCCAGCGCCCCGGTCACCGCGGGCCAAGCCGCCGAGTCCGGGTCGATCACGTCGAAGTGGCCGCAGCCGGGCAGCTCGTGGAGCGTGGCGCCGCTTCGGGCGGCGTACCGGCGGGCCATGGCCACCGGCAGCGACTCGTCAAGTGCGCCGTGCACCACGACCGTACGGCCGGCGGGGGCACCCAGGACCGCCGGGTCGGCGGCGGCGTAGCGGTCCGGCACCTGCGCCCGTCCGCCGCCGAGCAGAGCGGCGACGGCGCCACGGCCGCTGCCCAGTTCATCGGCCCGAGCCAGGTCGGCCGTGGGGGCCAGGGCGAGTGTGCCCCGGATCGCACCGGGGGCGGCCGTCCGGCCGGGCGCGCCTTCGGGCAGCCGGTGCCGGAGCGCGGCCCAGAGGGCGAGATGGCCCCCGGCCGAGTGCCCGGCGTAGACCGGGCGGTTCGGGTCGACCCGGCCGGGCGCCGCCTCGGCGGCCAGGCCCGGCAGCAGGTCCACGGCCGCCGCCGTGTCGTCGAAGGTGGTCGGCCAGCCACCCCCGCCCCCGACCCGGCGGTACTCGGCGCTGACGACCGCGCAACCGCTGTGCGTCGCCAGCGCCCCGGCGAATCCGGCGGCATGCCGCCGGTCGTGCTCGGCGCGCCAGTAGCCGCCGTGGAAGAACAGCACCAGCGGCGCCGGCCCGTGCGGGCCGCCGGCCGGCAGGAACAGGTCGGCCACCTGATCCGGATGTTCGCCGTAGACCAGCGGAAGCGGGGAGACGGGAATTCGGGACACGCTCGCACCTCGTTTCGATGTACCTCGATTAGCGGTGCGAGCGTACAACGGCCCGGCTCGCGATGGATGGCTTTTCCACTCATGCCATGGCGTCCCGGTGCAGGGAGGGCTGGCCGGCGCAACCGGTCGGGCGCGACTCGAGCCCCGCCCGCTCCTTCTGCCGGGAGGTGAGGAAAAGGATCACTGAGATTCGGTGAGCAAGCGGCACGGCAGGGCTCTCTCCGTGGCTCCGTTCTTCCCATCCGGTCCGACCTCGTACAGGTGGGCTTGCGACGTGCGGGTCACCGTCTCCGCCAAGAGGCCGTCCGTGAAGACAGCGCCGACACCGTCCTCCAATGCCCAGCCGGCAGGGAGCGAGCCGGTGGCTACGGCTGCTTGGTAGGAGGCACGGCGGCCCGGCTCACTGTCGTAATGCGGGCAGACCGAGCCGGGCAGAAGACCCAGCCCGTCCGGCAGAAAGGTCAACGGTCCGAAGGAGTCGGTATGCGAGCCCTCGGCCCAGCAGTTGGCGCCGGCGCTGACACCGCACAGCAACGTGCCGCGATCGTAGGCCTCGCGCAGCAACCGGTCCACGCCGTGCGCACGCCAGACTGCCAGCAAGTTCGCGGTGTTGCCGCCTCCTACGTAGATGACGTCTTGAGAGAGCAGGAACGTGCGCAACGCGGCATCATCGAGCTCCCTCCGGAACAGCGGCAAGACACTGGGCTCAAGGGCGCGCGAGTGGAACGCGGAGAGGAACCGGTCGATGTAGGCGGGGGCATCGCCGCTGGCCGTGGGCACAAAGCACACCTTGGGTCGAGACACACGTGCGTGATCGAGGACCCAGTCGTCCAGCAGGCCATCTTCGTCCATGGAAAAGCCACCACCGAGGAGAGCCACACGACGCACGGGAACAACAGTCACGGAAGTGCCTCCCCAGCACACTGCCCGCCAGAGCGGACGATGCCCGAACAATGCCCGGCCATCGATTGCCTCCGCAATTGATTAAAGCCTCGGAACATGTGATGCCCTGTCCGCTCACACACCGTCACACGTAGTCGGGTCAGCCGGGCCGCCGAAGGCTTCAAAAACACCTACCAAGAAACCCCTGACACCGAGGGGGCCTGCCCTGCCCGGGCCGAGCCCCCCGTGCATTCGGAACAACGGACGCACCGGGGCAGCAGGGGCCGTGCTGCTCAGGTGGCGTCCACGTCGGACCTGTCAGCGTGAGGGCACCAGCACCCAGGGGCCGGCCGACAGCGGCCGTCAGTCTTCTCCGGTGCGGACGATTCGCTGGCGAGCTGCCCGGAGACGCTCGGCGTAGTCAGGCGCAAAAATGCCCACGAGTGACTTGTCGAGCGTGCCGGAGATCCGATGCAGGGCTGCCCACACTGCCTGATCGTCCACCAGCGCGTTGAAGGTCTCGGACCCCTCCATGCGTTCAAGCCAGTCGGAGAGCACGAGCGCTTCGTCGCCGCTCAGTGTGATGATCACCGAGTCTTCACTCATGACGGCACCGTAGCGCGCCACCGTCTCTACTCCCCGTCCGGCCCTGCCAAGGACGGGTGAGTGGAAGCGACCGAGGCCGGTGATTGGCTCGAGAGTCTCGGGGATGCCCACCAAGGGTTGTCCCGTAACTGTGGTTGCGGGACAGCCACAGCCTCGTCAGGTGCTCGAATTTCTCCACAGATGCCGCTCGTCCAGGGTCCCGAACCGCACGTCTCCGCGTTCAAGGTCGACGAGCATGGGCCAACAGTCCAACAGTTGCTCTCTCACATCACGCGAGGCGAGGTACTGCACCGAGTTGTACGGCACGATCAGAAGCCCGTTGCTTTGGCGGACTCGCTCTGTGTCGATGGCGAGAGGCGGCTCGTACTCGCTCTGGCTGTCCGCGAGAAATGCCATCGCGAGCTGCAGGGCTTCGTCCTGCTCCATCATTCGTCTCCAGTTGTCGGCTCGACGAAGGCACTCTAACCATCCTGCGGTGATCCCCGAAGACGGCGCTGACGGCGCTCACCCTGCAAACGCTTGGGGCTTGCTGGCCGAGGACATCAAGGTCAACGCCGTCTGCCCCGGCTACGTCGCCACCGACCTGAACGGCCACCGCGGCCACCGCACGCCGGCCGAAGGCGCGGTGGCCGCCGTCCGGATGGCCACCATCGGCGCCGACGGGCCGACCGGCACCTTCACCGACGACGAGGGCCCCGCGCCCTGGTGAGCTGACCAGAGATTCCTTACAGCGGCTACTGCCCGATCCTGTGGACGAACATCAAGTACCTGATGTGTACGCCAACTTCGGCCACAGCGCGATGGACTACGCCACGACCGGCCGGAACCAGCAGTGGCGGCCGGTCCGGCAGGCCGACGGGGGCTACCACTTCGTGGCCCGGCACAGCGGGAAGTGTCTCAGCGCCGCCCCACCGCCGCCGACAGCGTCCAGCTCACCCGGCGGACCTGCGACGGCTCCCCCGCCCAGGGCTTCCGGCTGACCGAGCGGTCCTGACCGGCCCGGCCCTCGGCCGGCGGTGGGCGGAGGGAAAACCGCTGGCCGGCGAGGCAGCGGGCTGCTGGGATGGCCCGATGCGAGACGACGTTGCGTGGACCGTGGACCGCGGCCGGTACGAGGACGCGGTGACGCCCTGGGAGCAGGAGTCCTGGCGGACGGCGGCCCTCGCCTGGGTGGCGGACGGGCTCGCGGCGCACGGGCTGCTGGTGGCCCGTCCGCTGGAGGTGCGGCTGCGGCCCTGGTCGATCCTGGCGCGGGTGCCCGTGGCCGGGCGGCCCGCCGTGTGGTTCAAGGCGAATCCGCCGGCCAGCGGCTTCGAGGGGACGCTCACCGCCGCGCTGGCCCGCTGGGTGCCGCGGCACGTCCTGGAGCCGCTCGGGGTCGACACGGACCGCGGCTGGTCGCTGCTGCCGGACGGGGGCGCCCTGTTCCGGGACCTGCTGGAGCGGCAGGCCGTGGGCCCGGAGGCGTGGGAGGGGCTGCTGCGGCAGTACGCGGACATGCAGCGGGCCCTGGTCCCGCACACCCGGGAGATCGAACGGCTCGGTGTCCCGGACGCCAGGCCCGCCCGACTGCCCCTGCTCTTCGACGAGTTGGTGGCCGGCAACACCGCACTGCGGCCGTCGGACCGGTCCCGGCTGGACCGGCTGCGCCCCCGCCTGCGGGACTGGTGCGCGGAGCTGGCCGCCTCCGGCGTCCCGGACTCCCTGGACCACGCGGATCTGCACGACGGCCAGCTGTTCCACCCGGAACCGGGCCGGTACACCTTCTTCGACTGGGGCGACGCCACCGTCTCGCACCCGTTCTGCAGCCTGCACGTCACCGCCCGCAGGGCCGCGGAGCGGTACGGCCCCGGTGTCATGGCGCGGTTGCGCGACGCCTACCTGGAGCCGTGGACGGGCGACGGCCGCACCGCGGCCGAGCTGCGGCGCGCGGTGGACCTGGCGTGGCGACTGAGCGCCCTCGGCCGGGCCCGCGCCTTGACCGGCCTGTTCCCGGCCCCGCCCGGAACCACGGCAAGCGCCTCACTCTCCGAGCACAGCGCCCGCTCACTGCTGGAACTCCTGGACGAGCCCCCGTTCTAGGCGGTGTCTTCAGTTGTCACGCCCACATCGGGAGCGAGGCGAGTGTGACGGCCGCGAAGAGTCGTTCCCGCGCCTGGATCCCGGTGTCACAGTGGGGGCTGCGGACGGGTAGGCATGAAGCAAGCAGGGGGCATGGGGGC
>NZ_JAJSZC010000130.1:0-22254 GCF_036815105.1 Streptomyces sp. IBSBF 3136 | reverse complement strand
GCCGGTAGCCGGGCGGGGCCGTCCCCAGGGCGTCCAGGGCACGGGTGTCGCCCTCCTCGGCGACCTGGTCCTCGCGGACGCCGAGCAGCACCAGCGGGAAGTGCGCGTGGGCCTCGGGCGCGTACGGCAGCCAGGCCGCGGCCGGGCCGCCGCCGCGCGCCTTGGGCGCCGGGTGGTGGGGGTGGCCGGTGATCAGGGACTGCTCGGAGCGCAGGTACGGGTCCCCGGGCGCCGTCGCCCGGGCGCGGGCGGCGAGCAGGGCGGCGACGGTGTCCCGGCTGTCGATCATCTCGGCGGGCACGTCGCCGCCGGGCGACCCGGTGAGCCGGCGCAGTTCCTCGGCGACCAGCTTGACCAGCTCGGAGTGGCCGAGCCGGTGCCAGGCCCCGGCGTCGAACACCTCCGGCTCGGCGGGCCGACGGCCGGGGCGCACCCGCATGAGCCGGCCGGTGCCGGGCAGCCGGTAGGCCGGCCGTGCCCCGGGCCCGGACTCCGGGAGCGGTTCGGCGATCTCCCGCAGCAGGCAGTTGAGCAGGGGGGCGGCCGCATACGCGTCGGCACGCTGTCCGACGGCGTCGGCGGGGGGCTTGAGGTCCACGCGGTCCATTCGTTCTTCGTCGGGGGCCCGAAGGCGATCAGTATGGCTGTCGTCCCTGTGTCTGTCGTCCCTGACCATCGTGCCCCGTGCCGCGCGTACCCGAGGAGCCGACCGTGTACCACCACCCCACCGCCGAGGCCGAGATCGCCGAGGAGCTGGCCGCCGTACGGCCCGGCCTGCTGCCCCGGTACACGGCCGAGTTGCCGGGCGCCCGCGCGGCGGTCCTGACCCGGCTGTGGCGGGCGTTCGCGCACGAGCCGCTGCCGTGGATCACCGGCCGGGTCCGCGGGGCGCACGCCCTGGCGCTGCGGCTGGCCGACGGCCGGACCCTGCACGGCCCGCTCGCGGACCCGTACGCCACCGGGGACCGTGTCACCGCCGTACGCCTCGACCGCGACCGCCACGACGACCCGGCCCGGCTGGTGACCGCGCTCGCGGTGCCGCACGCGGCCGGTCTCGCGTCCGAACTGGCGCACAGCGTGGCCTCCTTGGCGTTGTCCCGGGCCGACGCGAACCACCCGAAGGAGTGGCCGGCGGGGGCCGCCCCTGCCGCGGGCGGCGGGAAGGACTGGGAGTGGGAGCAGCGGGTCGTGGACGGCCACCCCTTCCACCCCAACTGCCGCTCCCGCCCGGGCTTCTCGGTGGCGGACCAGCTGGCGTACGGGCCCGAGCACCGGCCCGTGGTGGAGCTGGGCACCCTCGCCGTGCCGGCCGCCGAGTGCCTGGTGTCCGGCGACTGGCCGGACGAACTGCGTTCGGGCGAAAGTCTGTTGCTGCCGGTGCACCCCTGGCAGGCGGCACATGTGCTCAAGCGGTCCTGCGCGCCCTGGCGGCCCGCGCACCCGCTGCTGTCGTTGCGCACGCTCGCCCTGGACGACGACGGCCCGCACGTGAAGACGGCGCTGAGCGCCCGGCTGACCTCCTCGGTGCGGGACATCTCCGCCTACTCCGTGGAGGCGTCGGCGGCGCTCACCTCCCTCGCCTCGGACCTGGTCGCGCGCACGGACGGGCTGCTGCACATCACCCGCACCCTGGGCGCGGCCACCGCCCACTCGCCCGATCTCGCCGCGCTGCTGCGGGAGTCGCCGCGGGTGTACGCGGGCCCCGGCGAGCGGGTGCTGCCGGTGGCCGCGCTGCCCGCCACCGGCCTCACGGACTCCCCCGCCTGGCTGGCCGGGCTCACCCGGCTCGCCCTCACCGTCGGGCTGCGGCTGCTGGACCTCGGCGTCGCGCTGGAGGCGCACGGGCAGAACCTGCTGGTCGTGCTCTCGGCCGACGGCACACCGCTGCGCCTGGTCTACCGCGACCTCGCCGACATCAGGATCAGCCCCGCCCGGCTGCTGCGCCACGACATCACCCCGCCGCCGCTGACCGGCCGGCTGGTCACCGACGACGAAACAGCCCTGCGCCGCAAGCTGTTCGGCTCCCTGGTGGCGGGCGCGCTGGCCGGTACGGCGGGCTCGGGACCGGCGCTCGGCGCGGCGCTGGCGGCCGCGCTGCCCGGCCTGCCCCGCACCCCGGACCTGACCGCGCTGCGCGAACACCCGGTGCCCGCCAAAGCGTTGACGCTGATGCGGCTCTCCCCGGACACCCCCGGCGACCTGTGGACGGCGCTGCCGAACCCGCTCGTTTTGGAGCCCGGCACCCGAGATCAATAAGATCCGCCGATGATCAGAAGACAACGGCTGGCGGCGGGCGTCTGCGCTCTGCTCGCCGCCCTGACGGCGGGGCTCGCCCTCCCCGGCCCGGCCGCGGCCGACGAGACGGAACAGGCCGCCCCGAAGGTCGAACTCGTGCTGGACGTCAGCGGTTCCATGCGGACCCGGGACATCGACGGCGGCACCCGGATGGCCGCGGCGAAGCAGGCGTTCAACGAGGTGCTCGACGCGACCCCCGAGGAGGTCCAGCTCGGCATCCGCACCCTGGGCGCCAACTACCACGGCAACGACCGCAAGACGGGGTGCAAGGACACCGCGCAGCTCTACCCGGTCAGCACACTGGACCGCACGGAGGCGAAGACCGCGGTCGCCACGCTGTCGCCGACCGGCTGGACCCCGATCGGTCCCGCGCTGCTGAAGGCGGCGGACGACCTGAACGGCGGCGACGGCGCCCGCCGTATCGTCCTGATCAGCGACGGCGAGGACACCTGCCAGCCGCTCGACCCGTGCGAGGTGGCCCGGGAGATAGCCGCCAAGGGCATCGGCTTGACCATCGACACCCTCGGCCTGGTGCCCGACGCCAAGACCCGTGACCAGCTCAGCTGCATCGCGGACGCGACCGGCGGCACCTACACCTCCGTGCAGCACAAGGAGGAACTGAGCGACCGGGTGGGCCAGTTGGTCGACCGAGCGGCCGATCCGGTGGTGACGCCGGTGGCGACCGAGGGCGCCCGCGAGTGCGCCTCGGCGCCGTCGCTCAAGTCCGGCCTCTACACGGACCGCGAGGAGTTCGGGCAGCAGCGCTGGTACAAGGTGACCGTCCGGCCGGGCCAGGAGGTGCGCGCCTCGGTGAGCGTGGCGGACGACCGCGCGGTGAACCCGGACTACGGGGTGCTGCTACGGGCGGTGACCCTGCACGGACGCGAGATCGTGCGCGGTGAGGCGGCGGGCGACGGCCGTACCGACGTCGTCTCCACCGGCCTGCGCTACCCGAGGCCGGAGAGCGACGACGAGAACGCGGCCGCGGAGACCGTGTGCCTCCAGGTCACCAACTCCTTCTCGGCCGCCGCGGGCGTCAAGACCACACCTGGTCTGCCGCTGGAGCTGACGGTCGACGTGGTGGACGGTCCGTCGAAGGCGAGCGACGTCGCCTCCTTCGGCCTCGGCCGCGGCTGGTGGCTGCTCGGCGCGCTGGTGCTGGCCGGTTTCGTCGCGGGCCTGCTGTGGGGCTGGGTGTCCCGCTGGCGGGTCGCGGTCTGGAGGACCAACTGATGCGTATCACTCGTGTGCTGAGCACCGCCCTGCTGGCGCTCGGGCTGGCCGCGGGACCCGCGGCCGCCGACGGCTCGCCGTCGCCCGGCGCCTCGGCCGACGGCAAGGCGCCCACGCAGGCGGGCACGTCCTTCCGCACGGCCACCGAGATCGACCAGGGGCAGCGGGCCACCGCGTCCGGCTCCACCGGCGACTACCTGTACTGGTCGTTCCCCGCGGACGCCGGGCAGCGCCCGACCGTCGCGGCGACCGTCAAGCTGCCCGCCTCCCACGGGACGCAGACCTGGCAGATCGACGTGTACGACGGTCTGCGGCGCCGCCAGTCCTGCCAGTACGGCGCCGCCACGCGCACCGCCCCTCAGGGCACCTCCTCGGTGGAGCTGGCGTGCGTGCTGCGCACGGTGCGCGCCTGGTCGGAGCCGTGGGCCGACGACCCGCTGCCCGGCACGTACTACGTCCGCCTGACGGTCGTGGACCTGGCCGCGGGAGACCTCGGCCAGCCGGTGAGCGCCGAGGTCCGCGCCGACTCCAAGCACATCGGCGGCGCGGCGGCCGTGGACGGCTCGCTGGCCGAGCCGTTGGTGCCCGGGGTCGCGGTGAAGTCCGAGGCGCAGCAGGACGGCGCGAAGTCGGCCGTGCTGTCCAGCATCGAGCCCGACGACGGCTGGTCCTCCGGCTGGTGGTCCGACCGCTGGGTGTGGACCGGCATCGGCGGTGTGCTCGCCGCGCTCGCGGGCATCGGCGGATACGCGCTGACCCGCGGCTCGGGGCGGCCGTCCCGGGTGCCGCCGAACGCCTGACCCGTCCCGCACCGCCCGTGAAGGCCCGCCCCCGGGGCGGGCCTTCCGTGTTCCTCACGCCTCCCGCAGCGCCTTGGCGAGGGCGCCGTCGCCGGTGACCGTGACCCGTCCGGAGCGCACCGCGTCCGCCAGCGACAACGCGCCGTGCCCGACGGCCGCGAGCGTCCCGGAGTCCGTGCCGAGGCACGCGTCCGCCACGCCGGGTGCGGGCCCGTCGCCGTACACCGGCCCCTCCCCGGTGCCGACGTGGAGGTGGAAGTGACCCTCGTCCAGCCGGACTTCGACCACACCTTCGCCCTCGCCCGCGCCTTCCAGGGCGCGCAGCAGCGGCAGGGCGAACCAGTGGGCGCGCACCGCGTCGGTGGGCCGCCGCTCCCCCAGCTCGGCCTGCCCCCACTCCCCCAGCGCCTGCAGCACCGGCAGCAACTCGCGCCCCCGCCGGGTGAGTTCGTACACGAAGGCCGCGCTCGGCGGGGGCAGCCTGCGCCGGCCGGCGAGCCCGTCGCGCTCCATGTCCCTCAGCCGTGAGGCGAGTACGTCCGTGCTCACGCCGGGCAGGTCCGCGTGCAGGTCCGTGTAGCGGCGGGGACCGGCGAGCAACTCACGGACGATCAGCAGGGTCCAGCGGTCGCCGACGAGGTCGAGCGCACGGGCTGCGGAGCAGTACTGGTCGTAGCTTCGGCGAGGTGACATGCGGCGCAGTCTAGACGGGTTGTTGGACTTTCCAAGCTCCCGCTTGGTAAAACCAAGCAACACGAGTTCCCGGAGGGGCGCATGGAGTTCCGGCAGTCGAACAAGCTCAGCGAGGTCTGTTACGAGATCCGCGGCCCGGTGATCGAGCACGCCAACGCGCTGGAGGAGGCGGGCCACAGTGTGCTCCGGCTGAACACCGGCAACCCCGCGCTGTTCGGCTTCGAGGCGCCGGAGGAGATCCTCCAGGACATGATCCGGATGCTGCCGCGGGCGCACGGCTACACCGACTCGCGCGGCATCCTCTCGGCCCGTCGCGCCGTGGCCCAGCGCTACCAGAACCTGGGCCTGGAGGTGGGCGTCGACGACGTGTTCCTCGGCAACGGCGTCTCGGAGCTGGTCTCCATGGCGGTGACCGCGCTGATCGAGGACGGCGACGAGATCCTCATCCCCGCCCCGGACTTCCCGCTCTGGACGGCGGTGACGACCCTCGCGGGCGGCAAAGCGGTCCACTACCGCTGCGACGAACAGGCCGACTGGAACCCCGACCTGGCCGACATGGCGGCGAAGATCACGGACCGCACCAAGGCCCTCGTCCTGATCAACCCGAACAACCCCACGGGAGCCGTGTACCCGAAGGAGGTCGTCGAGGGCGTCCTGGACCTCGCCCGCCGGCACGGCCTGATGGTCTTCGCCGACGAGATCTACGACCAGATCCTCTACGACGACGCCGTGCACCACTCGGCCGCGTCCCTCGCCCCCGACCTGGTGGTCCTCACCTTCTGCGGCCTGTCGAAGACGTACCGGGTGGCGGGCTTCCGCTCCGGCTGGCTGGTGGTCACCGGACCACGTCAGCACGCCAAGGACTACCTGGAGGGCCTGACCATGCTGGCCTCGATGCGGCTGTGCGCCAACGCGCCCGCCCAGTACGCCATCCAGGCCGCGCTCGGCGGCCGCCAGTCCATCGGCGAACTCACCGCGCCGGGCGGACGGTTGCGCGAGCAGCGCGACATCGCCTGGGAGAGGCTGAACGAGATCCCCGGGGTCTCCTGCGTGAAGCCGAAGGGAGCGCTGTACGCCTTCCCGCGGCTGGACCCGAAGGTGCACCGGATCCACGACGACGAGAAGTTCGTCCTCGACCTGCTGCTGCGCGAGAAGATCCAGGTCGTCCAGGGCACGGGCTTCAACTGGCCCGAGCCCGACCACTTCCGCATCCTCACGCTGCCGCACGCGGAGGACCTGGAGGCGGCGATCGGCCGGATCGGGCGGTTCCTCGGCGGGTACCGGCAGTGACGCCGGCCGGGGCCACCGTGCGGTGACCGGGCACGGCCGTCCGGCCCAGTCCGCGCTGCGCGCCGCCCCGGACCGTGGAACCGTGCTCGGGAGGCGAGCGGGAAGGGCGCTGACATGGGTGACCTCTTTCTCGTCCGGCACGGTGAGACCTCGTGGTCGCGCTCCGGACGGCACACCGGCTGGACGGACGTGCCCCTCACCGGGGACGGGCGCGAGGAGGCACGGCGGCTGGTGCCGCTGCTCCGCCCCCACCGGATCGGCGCCGCCTTCGTCAGCCCGCTGCGGCGGGCCCGGGAGACGGCCGAGCTCATCGGGCTCGCGGACGCCCGGGTCGACGCCGACCTGTGCGAGTGGGACTACGGCGGGTACGAGGGCGTGACCACCGTGGAGATCCAGCGGACCCGGCCCGGCTGGTTCCTGTTCACGGACGGGGTCGCGCCGGGACCGCCCGCCCACCCCGGGGAGAGCCCCGAGCAGGTGGGAGAGCGGGCCGACCGGATGCTCGACAAGGTGGACGCCGCCCTCGCCGGTACCGAGGGGGACGCCGTCCTGGTCGCCCACGGCCACTTCCTGCGGGTGCTCACCGCCCGCCGCCTCGGCCTGCGCCCGCAGGACGGCGCCCACTTCCAGCTGGCCACGGGCACGCTGTGCCGGCTCGGCACCGAGCACGGGCGCCCGGTGGTGGCGGTCTGGAACCTCCGGCCGCCCGGCTGACCCGGCCGGCCCCGAGCCGCTGTCAGTGCCCGGTCGTACGCTTCTGACGAGCCGCCCACCCCGGCGGCCCCGTGGAGGCGGCACACCGGAGGGAGCACGCCGTGACCCGACCCCCGACCGCCGCGCAGCGGCGGGTGATCGACGCCGCCGATCCGGTCACCGGGCGGCTGCGCGGGACACGGACACAGCTGGAGGCGCTGGTGCGGCACGGGCTCGCCTTCCGGCATCCACGGCCGCCGCACGACCACTTCCTCACGCCGGCCGGGCACCGGGTACGGCAGACCGCGCCCGAGGCCCCACCCGGACCGGCACCGGAACCGGCACCCGACGCCGGGGTCTTCGCGGCGCGCGTCGGCGGCGAGGACACGGCACCGGCATCCGCCGCGGCACGGCTGCGCGAGGTGAGCGGTGCCTGGCAGGGGCTGCTGGAGCTGCGCCGGATGACCAACCCCGGCGGTGCCACCGACCGCCCCTGCGGCTGGGAGCGCGCGCATTTGGTGCGGGCCGCCGCGCTCGCCCTGGAGGCGGCCGGGCACCCGCCCGAGGGCCCGGACGGCGCCGGGTACCGGGTGCGCGCCACCCCGCAGCCCGAGGCCGTCGCCGTGCACGGGCCGGACGAGCGGACCCTGCGGGCCTGCGCGGCCACGCTGGAGCGGGCGGGCTGGCAGGCCGGGGAGTACACCGAGCCCCGTACGAGGGCGCGTTATCTGCTGGCCTCCCCGCGCCGGGCGTGAGCGGCGTGCCAGGATCGGTCGGTCAGTGCGTCGTACACGAGAAGGGGAAGTCGTGAGCGAACCGTTTTCCGTGCGGGTGACCGTCCGGGGCTACGAGACCGACGTCCAGGGCCACCTCAACCAGGCGGTGTACCTCAACTACGCGGAGCACGCCCGCTGGTCGATGCTTCAGGCGGCCGGGCTGACCCAGGCGCGGCTGGGCGGCGAGGGGGTCGGGCCGGTGGCGCTGGAGACGACGATCCGCTTCCGGCGCGAGCTGCTCGCCGGCGACGAGGTCGACGTCACCTGTGCGTTCGAGTGGGGCACCGGCAAGACGTTCCGGATCCACCAGGAGATCCGCAGGACCGACGGCACGGTGGCGGCCGAGATCACCGCCGTGGGCGGCATCATGGACCTCGCCGCCCGCAGGCTGGTGCCCGATCCGGGCGCGGTCTTCAAGATGCTGACCGCCGACCCCGCCCTGCTCGGCCTCTGACCTCGGTGTCGCCCGAAGGGCCCGGCTCATGACGACGTGGCCGGGGCCTCCCGGGTCGGCACCGGGACCTGGTTGAAGCCGTAGTAGAGGGCGAGCAGGCCGTGGGCGGCCAGGGTGAGGGGGGCGGAGACGAAGGCCAGGCCCACCGTCAGCGGGTAGCCGAGCGAGCCCAGTGCGAAGCGGATCCGGGTGGCCCGGGCGGCGGGGGCGTCCACCCGGGAGTCGAAGAGGTGGCCGGTGCGGGTCAGATGCCACCACAGGGCCTGGAAGGTGAGCGCCATCGCGACCATCACCAGGCTGTACACGGCGGCGGCCGCGTGGGAGGCGCGGTCCTCGCGCAGATACTCCGCGAGCATCGCCGTCGGCCAGGGCACCGCGGCCACGACCATCAGCACCAGCAGGTTGAGGAACATCAGCGTCCGGTCGACCCGGGCGACGTAGCTGAACACCTGGTGGTGGTTGACCCACATGATGCCGATGACCAGGAAGCTCACCACATAGGCGGCGTAGGACGGCCACTGCGCGCCCAGGGCGTGCCACAGGCCGCCCGGTCCGTCGGCCTCGGGCACCTTGATGTCGAGGATGAGCAGGGTGATGGCGATGGCGAACACCCCGTCGCTGAAGGCCTCCACGCGGCCGGACTCGTTCATACGGCCCAGCCTGCCGCACATGACGGCGCGGGGTACGGCGGTCGCCGTACCCCGTCCGTGCCGAGGGTCAGTGAGCCGGGGCGAGTTCTTCGCCCGACTCCATCGGGTGGGTGACGTCCGCGGCCTCGCTGTCGCGGCCGAGGTGGTTGAAGACCAGGTTGAGCAGGACCGCCGTGACGCAACCGGTGGAGATGCCGGAGTCCAGGACGATCCTCGCGGTCTCGGGGAAGGAGTGGTAGAAATCCGGCGCCGTGATCGGGATGATCCCGACGGCGAGGGAGACGGCCACGATCAGGACGTTGTTGTCCCGCTCGAGACCTGCCCTGACCAGGGTCTGAATGCCGCTCGCGGCGACCGAGCCGAAGAGGACCACACCGGCCCCGCCGAGGACCGGGCGCGGGACGACCGCGATGAGCGAGGCGGCCATCGGGCACAGGCCCATCAGGACCAGGAAGCCGCCGCCGGCCGCGACCACGAAGCGGCTGCGGATCCGCGTCATGGCGACGAGCCCGATGTTCTGGGCGAAGGCGCTGCACATGAAGCCGTTGAAGACGGGGCTGAGGGCGGAGCCCAGGGTGTCGGCGCGCAGACCGGCGGCGATGGTCCGCTCGTCGGCCGGGCGCTCGACGATCTCGCCCAGCGCCAGCATGTCGGCGGTGGACTCGGTCATGGAGACCACCATCACCACGCACATCGACAGGATCGCCGCGATGTGGAACTGCGGGGCGCCGAAGTGGAACGGGGTCGGGAAGCCGACCAGGTGCGCCTTCGTGACGGGGTCGAAGTCGGTGACGCCGAACGGTATCGCCAGGAGCGTGCCGGCGACGAGGCCGAGGAGGACCGCGATCTGCTTGACGAAGCCGCGGGTGAAGCGGCGCAGCAGCAGGACGATCAGCAGGGTGGCGCCCGCGAGGGCCAGGTTGGTCGTCGAACCGTAGTCGTGCGCGGCGGGGTCGGGGCCCTGGGCCCAGTTGAAGGCGACCGGGAGGAGGGAGACCCCAATCAGGGTGATGACCGTCCCCGTGACGACCGGTGGGAAGAAGCGGACCGCCTTGCAGAAGACCGGGGCGGCGAGGAAGCCGAGGAGACCGGCGACGATGACCGCGCCGAAGATCATCGGCAGGGCGTCGGACCTGTCCTTCGCGGAGGCCACGATCGCCGTCATCGGGGCGACCCCGGCGAAGGTGACACCGTTGACGAAGGGCAGGCGGGCGCCGATCTTCCAGATCCCGAGGGTCTGCAGGAAGGTCGCGAGGCCCGCGGTGAACAGGCACGCTCCGGTGAGGAAGGTGAGCTCGGTGCCGGACAGACCTACGGCGGCGCCGACGATCAGGGGCGGGGCGACGACTCCGGCGTACATGGCGGCCACGTGCTGCAGGCCGCTCGTCGCCATCTTGAGGGCGGGGAGCTTCTCGTCCACGGGGTGGACGGACTTCTCGTCGGCGGGGTGGACGGACTTCTCGTCGGCGGGGTGGGCGGACACGGCGGCTCCTCCGGTCGGTTAGACGCATCGGCTCTGACGCGGGTTTCAGGGAGGTGGTGCGCGACGGGCAGGGGGTACCTCCCGCTCGAGGGAAGTCGAGAGCGGGTAGGGACCGGGGAGACCCCTCGGGGGTCGCGGGACGGTGACCGTTCCGGGGCGCGTGCTCACACACGCGCCCCGGGGACGGCCGCCATGGACCCCGCTCGGGTCCACGGCTACCGGCCGGGAGCCGTCCCTCCCGGCCGGAGTCCGGATGCGGCTCAGCCCTGGGCGGCGATCCGCGCCAGGCGCCGGGCCTCGTCCCGCGTGGAGCGGGCGACGGCGTCCTCGTCGACGGTCAGCAGGCGGCCGTCCTCGACGATCTGGCGGCCGTTGACGAAGGAGGCGGTGACCGGGGCGGCCGCGCCGAAGACCAGCGCGGTCACCGGGTCGGCGATGGAGGCGTGGGCGAGGGTGTCCAGCTTCCACAGCACCAGGTCGGCCAGCTTGCCGGCCTCCAGCGAACCGGTCTCGGCGGCGCGGCCGAGCACCTGGGCGCCGCCGTGGGTGCCCAGGCGCAGCGCCTGCCGGGCGTTCAGCGCGGCCTCGCGGTGGGCGCCGAGGCGGTTGATGAGGAGCGCGTTGCGCAGTTCGGTGTGCAGCTCACCCGACTCGTTGGAGGCCGTGCCGTCGACGCCGAGGCCGACGGGCACGCCCGCCTTCAGCATGTCGGGGACGCGGGCGATGCCGGCCGCGAGACGGGCGTTGGAGGAGGGGCAGTGCGCCACACCGGTCCTGGTCCGGGCGAAGGCGGCGATGTCGGAGTCGTTCATGTGGACGCAGTGCGCCATCCACACGTCCTCGCCGAGCCAGCCGGTGGACTCGAAGTAGTCGGTCGGGCCCATGCCGAACAGCTCGTGGCAGAACTTCTCCTCCTCCACGGTCTCCGAGCCGTGGGTGTGCAGCCGTACGCCGAGGCGGCGGGCCAGTTCGGCGCCCTGCCTGAGGAGTTCGGTGGAGACGGAGAAGGGGGAGCAGGGGGCGACGGCGACCTGGGTCATCGCGTCGAAGGAGGCGTCGTGGTGCTCCTTGACCGTCTCCTCGGTGGCGGTGAGGGCGCCTTCGAGGGTCTCGACGGCGAAGTCCGGGGGCAGTCCGCCGTCCTTCTCGCTGCGGTCCATGGAGCCGCGGGCCAGGGTGAAGCGGACGCCGGTCTCGTGGGCGGCGCGGATGATCGCGCCGGACAGGTCGCCGGAGCCCTGCGGGTGGACGTAGTGGTGGTCCATGGCGGTGGTGACGCCGCCGCGGGCCATCATCGCGAGCGAGCCGCGGGCCGCCGCGTACACCATGGGCTCGTCGATGCGCGCCCAGGTGGGGTAGAGCGCGACCAGCCAGTCGAAGAGGTTGTGGTCGGTGGCCAGGCCCCGGGTGATCCACTGGTAGAAGTGGTGGTGGGTGTTGATCAGGCCGGGGGTCACGAGGTGTCCGGTGGCGTCGATACGGCGTACGACGTTCTCCAGGCCCTCGGGGGCCCTGCCCGCGCCGACGGCCTCGATCCGGTTGCCGGCGATGACCAGGTGCCCGGAGGCGTACTCGGTGTCTTGGGCGTCGACGGTCGCGATCGCACAGTTCTCGATGACGATGCGCTGGTCTGCTGCCATGACTTCGTCCTTTTCGCTCAGTGGACTCTGTGAGGGAGGGCACGGCAGGACCCCGGGAGTTTTGAGTGCCGTGACCGGGGTGGACGGTTCCCCGGTCACGGGTGCCGAAAAGAGGGGTGTGGCTCAGAGGTTGGTGAGGTCCACCGGGATCCGCGGTTCGCAGCCGTTGCGGAGGATGGTCGCCTCGATCAGGCCGTAGGGCCGGTCGGCGGCGAAGTAGACCTCGTTGTCGTTCTTGAGCCCGAAGGGCTCCAGGTCGACCAGGAAGTGGTGCGAGTTCGGCAGGGAGAAGCGGACCTCGTCTATCTCGCTGCGGTTGTTGATGATGCGCGAACCCATCTGGTACAGCGTCTGCTGGAGCGAGAGGGAGTACGTCTCGGCGAAGGCCTGGAGCGCGTGCCTGCGCACCTGCTCGTAGGACTTCTCCCAGTTGGGCATCTTCTGCTCGTCGTCGGTCCAGTTGAACCGCCAGCGGCCGGACACCGAGGTCGCCAGGATGCGGTCGTAGGCCTCCTGGAGTGTCGTGTACTTGTCCTTGACGTAGCCCCAGAACTCCGAGTTGGTCGAGTTCATGACGGTCAGGTCCTTGAGGCCGGAGATGACCTCCCACTTCTCACCGTCGTAGGTGATCTGGGCGACCCGGGTCTCCTGGCCCTTGCGCACGAACGAGTGCTTGACCTCCTCCGCGCCGATGAACCTGGAGTTGGCGTCGGAGGTCTCGATCCGCTCCCAGGCGTACTCCTCGATCCGGATCCGCGCGGTCTTGATCGGCTCCTGCGAGGTGACGAAGTGGCGGGCGAGGTGGATGCCGAACTGCTCGGCGGACTCGATGCCGTGTTCCTTGGCGAAGGCGAACACCGTGTTCTTGGTGGTGTCGGTCGGCAGGACGTTGGCGTTGGAGCCGGAGTAGTGGACCTCCTCCATGTCGCCGCTCAGGGCCACGGAGACGTTGAGGTCCTTGATGTGGTGGGTGGCGCCGTCCCGCGTGATCTTGACGACTCGGTTCTCGGCCTTGCCGTACTGGTTCTGTCCCAGCATCACAGGGTGGGCCGGACGGGGATTGACTGCCATGTCTGCTAGCTCCCTCGGTAAACGGAGTAGCCGAACGGGTTGAGCAGCAGCGGTACGTGGTAGTGCTCGCCCGGCACGACGGCGAACGTGATCGCCACCTCCGGGAAGAACACGCCCGGCCCGCTGTCCCGATTCGCGGGGGCGTCCTGCTGCGCATCGGCTTGCTTCTTCTCGGACTGCAAGAAGTACGTCTCGACGGCGAAGTCGAGCCGTACGTGGGTCGTCCCTTCCGGCAGGGCCGGGAGGTCCTTGCACCGGCCGTCGGCGTCGGTCGCGGAACCGCCGAGCGCCTGCCAGTCCGCCGCGCCGCCGGATCGGGCGGAGAGGTGGACGGCGACGCCCTCGGCGGGGCGTCCGACGGAGGTGTCCAGGATGTGCGTGGACACGGAGGCGGTGGTGCTGGTGCTCATGGTGTCAGGCGTCCTCTTCGACGAGTCGGGCCAGTCGGATGCGGTTGATCTTGCCCAGCTCGGTGCGGACGATCTCCCGCTCCTGTTCCGGAGAGTTGCCGATCCGCTCCTTGACCGCGTCGCGCATCTGCTCGCCGGTCCGGCCGGTGGCGCAGATGAGGAAGACGTGCCCGAACCGCTCCTGGTAGGCCAGGTTCAGTTCGAGCATCTCGGCCTTGAGCTCCTCGGCGGCGCCGGCCATGCCGGCCTGCTCCCGCGTGGAGGTGGGGTCGCCGGGCCTGGGGCGGCCGATCGGCGGGTGGCCGGCCATCGCCTCCGCAAGGTCCGCCGTGCCCAGGTCGGCCATGGCGGCGTCACTGGCGGCACGGAGGTCGTCGAGGGTGGCGTACGGACGGCCGGCGAGCAGCCGGCGGGCCCAGGCGGTGGAGGCGCACGCCTCGAGGAGGCCGGCGAGCGCCGCGTGCTCCTCCAGGACGTTGAACCGGGCCAGGCCCGGGGGCGTGGAAGTCGTAGTCACGGGAGCCTCCGTGGCCGGAAACGGCCTTCGTGCTGAACGGGCTGCCTGTAGCTAACGCCCTCCGAAACAACACGTCAACACTTTGTTGAAAATTCAGGGTGGGGCTCCGGTCGGGCGTCAGCCCTCTTTCTCACGGTTGAGGTAGTTGTACACGGTGAAGCGGCTCACGCCGAGCGCGCTCGCCACGGTCTCCACGCCGTGCCGGACGGCGAACGCACCGCGGGCTTCCAGTATCCGCACGACCTCCTGCTTCGACTTGCGGTCCAGCTCGGCCAGCGGGCGGCCACGTCTGCGCTCCATGGCCGCGAGGATGTGGTCGAGCGAGTCGGCGAGCTGCGGCAGGCGCACGGCGAGCACGTCGACGCCCTCCCAGGCGAGCACGACGTCCTCGGCGCCGGCCTCGTCCGGCGGGAGCATCTCCCCGCCCATGGCGTCGACCAGCGGTTTGACGGCCGCGATGAAGGACTCGTCCCCGGTGCCGGTCACTTCTCGTCCCCTCCGCCCGCGTCGACGACGTTGACCTGGAGCGAGACCCGGGTCGCGCCGGCCGCGAGGCTGCGGCGCAGCAGCGCGTCCACGGCGCCGAGCACGGCGTCGGCGGCGCCTTCCACGGTGTTGCCGAACGGGCCGACGTCGATCGCGTCCAGCTGGGCCGCCTCGATGACCTCGCGGGCGACCACCGCGTGCGCGGGTGCCTCGTCGAGATC
Source organism: Streptomyces sp. IBSBF 3136 (assembly GCF_036815105.1). Classification (NCBI taxonomy): domain Bacteria; kingdom Bacillati; phylum Actinomycetota; class Actinomycetes; order Kitasatosporales; family Streptomycetaceae; genus Streptomyces; species Streptomyces sp. IBSBF 3136. The sequence continues at coordinate 7,542 of NZ_JAJSZC010000130.1, read as the reverse complement.
GAAGGGCTCCGTCGTGAACTCCACTTTCAGTCGCACTGCGCCCCCAAGGCTCGCACTCCGACCCGCGTGGGCCGCCGGGTCCGCGACCGGGCCGGACCACCCGGGCCGCTCGGGAAGACCTTAACGGACCGCCCCCGCGGGCCCTTCCGGTTCGCTCACCGGCACTTTTTCCGGCGCGCTCTTGACAGTCCTCACCCTTCGCAGGCAATCTTCCGTTAAGCAGAAACGAACTTCCGCATAGTGGAACTTCTCCACTGGATCGCATCGCGGAATGCGCATCGTGGACTTACAGGAAGGGAGCGCCGCCCCCGTGGGATTTGCAGACCAGCGCTTCAACGTCAACCTGTCGATCCTCTTCACGGAACTCCCGCTCCTGGAGCGTCCCGCGGCCGCCGCCGCGGCGGGCTTCACCGCGGTCGAGCTGTGGTGGCCCTGGGTCGACTCCCCCACCCCCGAGCGCTCGGAGCTCGACGCCCTGAAGAAGGCGATCGAGGACGCCGGCGTCCGGCTCACGGGGCTGAACTTCTACGCCGGGCAGCTGCCGGGACCCGACCGCGGCGCCCTGTCGGTGCCCGGTGCGGAGTCGGAGCGGTTCCGCGCCAACGTCGACGTGGCGGCGGAGTTCGCCCGGTCGCTCGGCTGCACCGCGCTCAACGCGCTCTACGGCAACCGCGTCGAGGGCGTGGACCCGGCCGAGCAGGACGCCCTCGCCCTGGAGAATCTGGTCCTCGCGGCCCGGGCGGCCGACCGGATCGGCGCGATCCTGCTGATCGAGGCGCTGAACCGGCCCGAGTCGCCGCTCTACCCGCTGGTCTCGGCGCCGGCCGCGGTCGAGGTCGTCGACAAGGTCAACGCGGCGACCGGCCTCGGCAACGCGAAGTTCCTCATGGACCTCTACCACCTGTCCATGAACGGCGAGGACCTGCCGCGGGTGATCGAGCGGTACGCGGCGCGGACGGGCCACGTCCAGATCGCCGACAACCCCGGCCGCGGCGCCCCGGGCACCGGTTCGCTGCCCCTGGAGGACCTCCTCGACCAGCTGAACAAGGCGGGTTACGACGGCTGGGTCGGCCTCGAGTACAAGCCGGGCGACCGCCCGAGCGCCGAGGCCTTCGACTGGCTGCCCCGCTGACCCTCGTACCGAAAGGCATCCCATCATCATGAGCAGCACGCTTCCCACGATCGCCTGGATCGGCCTCGGCATCATGGGCTCCCCCATGTCGGAGAACCTGATCAAGGCGGGCTACACCGTCACCGGTTTCACGCTGGAGCAGGACAAGCTGGACCGCCTGGCCGCCGCCGGCGGCACCGCGGCCGGCTCGATCGCCGAGGCCGTCCGGGACGCGGACGTCGTCATCACCATGGTCCCGGCATCCCCGCAGGTCGAGGCCATCTGCTACGGCCCCGACGGCATCCTGGAGAACGCGAGGGCGGGCGCCCTGCTGATCGACATGTCCTCGATCACCCCGCGGACCTCGATCGACCTGGCCAAGGCCGCCCGGGACAAGGGCATCCGGGTGCTGGACGCCCCCGTGTCCGGCGGTGAGGCCGGCGCCGTCGAGGCCGTGCTGTCCATCATGGTCGGCGGCGAGCAGGACGACTTCGACCGGGCGAAGCCGATCTTCGACGCCCTCGGCAGGACCATCGTGCTGTGCGGTCCGCACGGCTCCGGCCAGACCGTGAAGGCGGCCAACCAGCTCATCGTGGCCGTGAACATCCAGGCGTGCGCCGAGGCCGTGGTGTTCCTGGAGAAGTCGGGCGTGGACCTGAAGGCCGCACTGGACGTCCTCAACGGCGGCCTCGCGGGCTCGACCGTGCTGACGCGCAAGAAGGACAACTTCCTGACCCGCGACTTCAAGCCCGGTTTCCGCATCGACCTGCACCACAAGGACATGGGCATCGTCACCGACGCCGCCCGCACCGTCGGCGCCGCCCTGCCGGTCGGTGCCGTGGTCGCCCAGCTCGTCGCGTCCCTGCGCGCGCAGGGCGACGGCGGCCTGGACCACTCGGCCCTGCTGCGGGCCGTGGAGCGCCTGTCCGGCGCCCGGGTCTGAGCACCGCCCCGAGACTTCCGGGCCGCGGCGCCGCCGACAACTGTCCTGTCGCGCCCAGGCGTCGCCGCGGCCCGGAACCACTTCCCGCGAACCACCGATTCGGTTCAACAAACTGTTGACGCCCGGATCGCCCACTTCTAGGCTCCACGAAGCGGAAACAGGTTTCCGCTGACACCCGCACGGAAGGTCCACGATGTCGAAGCGCGTGCTCACCACCGAGTCCGGCGCCCCGGTCGCCGACAACCAGAACTCCGCCTCCGCCGGCGTCGGCGGCCCGCTCCTGCTCCAGGACCAGCACCTGCTGGAGAAGCTCGCGCGCTTCAACCGCGAGCGGATCCCGGAGCGTGTGGTGCACGCCCGCGGCTCCGGCGCGTACGGCCACTTCGAGGTGACGGACGACGTCACCGGCTTCACCCACGCCGACTTCCTGAACCGGATCGGCAAGCGCACCGAGGTCTTCCTGCGCTTCTCCACGGTCGCCGACTCCCTCGGCGGCGCGGACGCGGTCCGCGACCCGCGCGGCTTCGCGGTGAAGTTCTACACCGAGGAGGGCAACTACGACCTCGTCGGCAACAACACCCCGGTGTTCTTCATCAAGGACCCGATCAAGTTCCCCGACTTCATCCACTCGCAGAAGCGCGACCCGTTCACCGGCCGCCAGGAGCCGGACAACGTCTGGGACTTCTGGGCCCACTCCCCCGAGGCCACCCACCAGGTCACCTGGTTGATGGGCGACCGCGGCGTCCCGGCGTCGTACCGCCACATGAACGGCTACGGCTCGCACACCTACCAGTGGACGAACGCCGAGGGCGAGGCCTTCTTCGTCAAGTACCACTTCAAGACGAACCAGGGCGTCCGCTCCCTGAGCAGCGAGCAGGCCGCCGAACTCGCGGGCAAGGACCCCAACTCCCACCAGACGGACCTGCTGCAGGCCATCGAGCGGGGTGTGCACCCGTCCTGGACCCTGTACGTGCAGCTCATGCCGGCGGCCGAGGCGGCGGACTACCGCTTCAACCCGTTCGACGTGACGAAGGTGTGGTCGCACCGGGACCACCCGCTCCAGCGGGTCGGCCGGCTGGTGCTCGACCGCAACCCGGACAACGTGTTCGCCGAGGTCGAGCAGGCCGCCTTCTCCCCGAACAACTTCGTCCCCGGCATCGGCCCGTCCCCGGACAAGATGCTCCAGGGCCGCCTGTTCGCCTACGCGGACGCCCACCGCTACCGCCTCGGCGTCAACCACACCCAGCTGGCGGTCAACGCGCCGAGGGCGACCACCGCGCAGAACTACGGCCGGGACGGCCTGATGGCGGCCAACCCCCAGGGCCGGTACGCCAAGAACTACGAGCCGAACTCCTACGACGGCCCGGTGGAGACCGGCCGCCCGCTGTCCGCCCCGCTGGCGGTGACGGGCCACACCGGCACCCACGAGGCCCCGCCGCACACCAAGGACGACGACTTCGTCCAGGCGGGCGAGCTGTACCGCCTGATGTCCGAGGACGAGCGGCAGCGTCTGGTCGCGAACATCGCCGGCGGCCTCTCGCAGGTCTCCCGCGACGACGTGATCGAGAAGAACCTGGCCCACTTCCACGCCGCCGACCCGGAGTACGGCAAGCGCGTGGAGGAGGCGGTCCGCGCCCTGCGCGAGGACTGACCCACGGACCGCGTCCGGGACCTGACGGGGAGGTCCGGCCCCGGACGTGAACGACCCGCCGCCGAGCGATCCGGATGAGGGGTGATCGCCGGCACCGCGGGCAGGGCGAGGACCGCGGCGGAGTGCGAGCCAGTGCGGTGGTGAAGGAACCGAGTGCCCTTCTCGACCAGAGGGAAGGGTCCCCGGCTCCGTCGCCTCCGCCGCGGTCCCCAGCCACGACCTCGGCAGAGGTCCCCCGGCTCCGTCCGGCGGCGCGAACGTCCTGTCGCGCCCAGCCTCGCGCCGTCGGACGGCCAGTACGCCCCACCACGAGAGCGCCCCCGGTCCGGGGGCGCTCTCGTGCTGTCCCGGTCCCGGCGTGCGCCTGCGCCGTATCCGCAGGACGCTGAACCCATGGGACATCCGACGCACCACCCGCACATCGTGGTCCACTCCCCGGCCCTCGACGGCTCCCGGCGGGTCACCGAGGGGGAGGTGACCCTGGGGCTCGCCTCCCACCTGGACGACGTCGTGGAGATCCTGCGCCTGGCCGACCTGGACCGGATCGAGGTCGAGGAGAGCGACCTCATCGAGTGGCAGGGCGGCGGCCCGGACGACTGGCCCGGCCTTTCGGAGCACGAGGGGTGACCAGGCCGGGTACGGCAGCGGCCGGACCGCCGGCTGTGCCCGCGCCACGGCATCCTCAAATCGAGCTCTGAACACCGCCGCGCAGGCGTGGACCGCCCCTCGCGGCGGGCACATCACCGGTACGCGGGGCCCGCCGGCACGGGGGCGGCGGACCCCGCTCGGGGGTGTGTCATGGGTGGTACGACAAGGGTCCCGGCCGAGCCGCACGCGCTGGCCCTGCTGCGCGGGGGCGCCCGGGCCGCGGTGGCGGTGACCGTGCTGGACCTGCATCTGCGCGGCGCCGTGCGGGCGGGGCGCCCTGGCACCATGCGCACCTCGGGACCGGTGACCGGGGCGCCGCTGCCCGCGCTCGCGAAGGCGGTGCACGCGAGCCTCTACCGCCCGGCCGGCATGGGCCAGTTGCTGGAGCGGCGCGCCGTGCGCGAGGCGCTCGGCGCGCTGCGCGGGGACCTCGCCGGCGTGGGTCTGCTGCGGCGCTTCCCGCCCGGCCGCACCCGCGCGGGACGGCGGGCCCTGCGGGAGGCGCGCTCCCGGCATCCGCTGCCCGCCCGCCCGGACGGCCTGTCCGCCGGGGACCGGGTCCTGCTGGTGGCCCTGTACGGCGACCGGGCGCTGACCCTGCTCGCGCCCCACTTCGCCCGCGAGGCGGGCCTGACCGGCCGCGGCGGGACGACGGAGCGCGAGCTGCGCCCGTCGTGGGACCGCGGGAGCGGCGGGGGCGGCTTCACCTGCGGGACGGTGTGACGGCGCACGGCGGCTTCCGGACACCGGCCGCGCGGCGGCCCCGCACGAGAAGGACACGAGACGGACACGAGAAGGGGCGGCCCCTCCCCCTCGGGAAGGGCCGCCCCTGGTGTGTGCCGGCCGGGCCGGGTCAGACCTTCAGCGGCTTGAGCGACGTCGGCGCGTGGCCGGGCTCGGTGGCCAGGTCCTCGAACTCGGAGATGTCGCTGATGTCCATCGTCCGGCTCATCGAGATGTTGGTGACGCGCTCCAGGATCGCCTCGACGACGACCGGCACCCGGTACTCGGCGGCCAGCTTCTTGGCCTGCTCGAACGCGGCGCCGAGCTGGTCCGGCTCGGTGACCCGGATCGCCTTGCAGCCCAGGCCCTCGGCGACCTTGACGTGGTCCACGCCGTAGACGCCGATCTCGGGAGTGTTGATGTTCTCGAATTCCAGGTTGACCTGGAAGTCGATGTCCAGGCCGATCTGCGCCTGGCGGATCAGGCCCAGGTAGGCGTTGTTCACCAGCACGTGGACGTAGGGGATGCGGTGCTGGGCGGCGACCGCCAGTTCCTCGATCATGAACTGGAAGTCGTAGTCGCCGGAGAGCGCGACCACCGGGGCGTCCGGGTCGGCCTTGGCGACGCCGATCGCGGCCGGGACGGTCCAGCCGAGCGGGCCCGCCTGGCCGCAGTTGATCCAGTGGCGCGGCTTGTAGACGTGCAGCATCTGCGCGCCGGCGATCTGGGAGAGGCCGATGGTGGTGACGTAGCGGGTGTCGGGGCCGAAGGCCTTGTTCATCTCCTCGTACACGCGCTGCGGCTTCATCGGCACGTCGTCGAAGTGCGTGCGGCGCAGCAGCATGGCCTTGCGCTCCTGGGTGGAGGCGACCCAGTCGGCGCGATCGGGCAGCCGGCCGGCGGCCTTCAGCTCGCGGGCGACCTCGATGAACAGCTCCAGCGCGGCCTTGGCGTCGGAGACGACCCCGTAGTCCGGCGGGAAGATCCTGCCGATCTGGGTGGGCTCGATGTCGACGTGGACGAACGTGCGGTCGCCGCGGTAGACGTCGAGCTTGTAGCCGGTGTGGCGGTTGGCCCAGCGGTTGCCGATGCCGAGGACGCAGTCCGACTCCAGGAAGTTGGCGTTGCCGTAGCGGTGCGAGGTCTGGACGCCGACCATGCCGGCGTTCAGCTCGTGGTCGTCGGGCAGCGCGCCCCAGCCCATCAGGGTCGGGATCACCGGGGTCCGCGTCAGCTCGGCGAACTCGACCAGCAGGTCGCAGGCGTCGGCGCCGATGACGCCGCCGCCGGCGACGATGACCGGGCGTTCGGCGGCCAGCAGGAAGGAGAGCGCCTTCTCGATCTGGGCGCGGGTGGCGGTCGGCCGGTAGACCGGGAGCGGCTCGTAGGTCTCCGGGTCGAACTCGATCTCGGTGAGCTGGACGTCGATCGGCAGGTCGATCAGGACCGGTCCGGGACGGCCGGAGCGCATCAGGTGGAAGGCCTGCTGGAAGACGCCGGGGACCTGCGCGGCCTCCAGGACGGTGACCGCCATCTTGGTGACCGGCCTGGCGATCGAGGCGATGTCGACGGCCTGGAAGTCCTCCTTGTGGATCACGTGGGTGGGCGCCTGGCCCGTGATGCACAGGATCGGGATCGAGTCACCGATGGCCGAGTACAGGCCGGTGATCATGTCGGTGCCGGCCGGGCCGGAGGTGCCGATGCAGACGCCGATGTTGCCGGGCGTGGTCCGGGTGTAGCCCTCGGCCATGTGCGAGGCGCCCTCGACGTGGCGGGCGAGGGTGTGGTGGATGCCGCCACCCTCCTTGAGCGCCTTGTAGAACGGGTTGATCGCCGCGCCCGGCACCCCGAAGGCGTCCGTGACGCCCTCGCGCTTGAGGATCTCAACTGCCGCGCGGGCAGCGGTCATACGAGCCATCGAGTACTCCTGCTTCGGCTTCTCGGATGCGTACTCCCGGCGCGCCCCGCGGTGAGCACAGTCTCCAGTTCGAACCATTCTGATTCCGTCGGCCCCATCGATTCCGCATCGTGGAACTCAACTTCTACTATCTGGAAGCAATCTAGGGGGGTGCGCGAACGCCGTCAAGGGCCGGCCGGACCGCGCAAGCGCCGGACAGGCGGTGGGCGGCAGGAGGACGATGGGAGAGCCGTCCCCACGCGACACCCGGGAGGGGCCATGCCCGAGAGCGTGCCGGTGCGCTGCCCGGTCTGCCGGCGCGCGCACGTGCGCACCGCGCCGTCCTATCCGTGCGCCTGCGGCGCGCCGACCACCGTGCGGCTGGACGACGCCGCCCCGCCGGCCGTCCTGGCGCACCGCGCCTGGGACGAGGAGTGGGTCACGGTGCGCTGCGCCGCCTGCGGTCGCGGCAACCAGTGGCCGCACCCCGAACTGGGCTGCCCGTGCGGCACGGTCCTGCGCCTGGCGGTGAGCGACCCGCCCCCGGCGGCCGTCGGCGGCCCCGCGAC
>NZ_JAJSZC010000129.1:0-22515 GCF_036815105.1 Streptomyces sp. IBSBF 3136 | reverse complement strand
GCTACCGGCCCACCGCCCCGCCCACCCTGCGCGCCCAGCTCGACCGGCTCTGCGGCTGGGCCTGGTACGCGGCGATGCGGCCCCTGCTGGAGGCCTTCGAGATGCCGGCCGGACGACTGCCCCGGCTGGTCCTCGTCCCCATGGGCCGGCTCGGCCTCGTGCCCTGGCACGCGGCCTGGCAAGCGGGTGGTCCTCGCGGCCGGCAGTACGCGCTCCAGGCCGCCGAGATCTCCTACGCCGCCTCCGCCCGCCTGCTGTGCCAGGGGGCCGCCCGCCCCGCCGTCGAGCACACCGGCACCGCCCTGATCGTCGGCGATCCCACCGGCGACCTGCGGCACGCCGGCGAAGAGGCCGACGCCGTGCAGCGCGCGTTCTACCCGGGCGCCCGCTTCCTCGGCCGCCGGAGCACCGGCGCCTCGGACGGTCCCGGCACCCCCGAAGAGGTGCTCGGGTGGCTGCGCGAGACACCCGACGACGGCGCGGTGCTGCATCTCGCCTGCCACGCCTCGGTCGCCGAGAACGCCCGCCGCAGCGCCTACCTCGCCCTGCACGACGGCCAGCTCGCGGCGGAGGAGATCACCGGCGCGGGCGGCGACCGGCTCGGACTCGTCCTGCTCGCCGCCTGCCGCAGCCATGTCTCGGGCCGCGGCCACAACGAGGCCTACAGCCTCGCCACCGCCTTCCTCGCGGCGGGCGCCCGCTCGGTCGTCGGCTCGCTGTGGCCGGTCCCGGACGAGGCGACCTCGGTGCTGATGTTCCTCACCCACCACTTCCTGCGCACCCACGGCGAACCCCCGGCCCGGGCGCTGCGCCGGGCCCAGCTGTGGATGCTCGACCCCGACCGCGAACCGCCCGCCGGGCTGCCGCGGTTCCTCGCCGAGCGGGCCGGCCGCATCGACCCGCACGACCTCAGCGCCTGGGCCGGCTTCACGCACCTCGGCCGGTGACGGGGCCCGGCACCAGCGTGCGCAGCGGCACGGTCACCGTCGTCCAGCGGCCCGACGCGCTCAGCACCGGGCCGAGGTCGCGGTCCACACTGGCCGAGCCCCAGGCGGGCAACTGGAACGGCAGCGTGTTCAACTCACGGTCGGCGACCACGAGTTTGAGCCAGTCCCGGACCTCCGCCCCCGGCACCGCCGGCCGGGAGGCGGGCAGCGACAGACGCACCGGATCGCCGTCCAGCGCGTGGCCCGTGTGCCCCGGACCGATGAAGTGCCCGGGATAGAGCACCGAGTTGGCGGCGTAGCCGTCGGTCAGGTCGAGCAGCACGCACCACAGGGTGCGGTCCCGGGAGCGGTTGTGCAGCCGGATCGACAACCATGGCGCGCGCAGGTCGTCGCCGTACGCGCAGACGATGTCCCCGGAGGCGTCCGGTCGCAGCGGCTCCCGCGAGCCCCACCGGGTGATCTCCAGCTCCACCAGACCGTCCAGCAGCGAGCGCCGCGGGGCCAGGTCGCGCAGCCGGTGCCAGCGGGTGAGGTGCGCCAGGCACTCCGCGACCCGCGGCGCGTCCGCCGGTCCCGCGTACGGCAGCGGGCCGGTGAACTCCGTGCCGTCCCGGCGCAGGACGCGCGCCGCACCGCCGTCCACCCGCACCCGGAAGTGCAGACCGTGCGCCGCCTCGGGGCCGTCCACCGCCCGCACCAGCGGCCCGAGCGCCCCGCGCACCTGGCGCACCGCGTCCGCCGGGCCGTCCACCGTCACGCTGGCCGAGGGCAGGGCCACCGACGACAGCGCCACCGGATACACCCGCTCGGGGTCCGGCTCCCAGTCCACCGGCGCGACCAGCGTCCGCGCCGCAGACACCTCCAGGGCCCGTACGACACCCCGGCCGGGTCCCTCGTCCAGCGCGGCGAACGTGGTGCCGCCCGCCTCGGGACCGTCCTCCCGCAGCCCGTGCACGGCGCCGCAGTCCACCTCCCAGCCGTCGGCCCCGTACCGCAGGAGCAGCCCGGGGCCGCCCCCGCGGAGCGCGTCACCGCGGAGCAGCGGGCGGTCCGCCGGGCCGCCCGGCAGGTCGGGCCAGAGCACCGGGTGCTGCGTGCTGCCCGCCCGCTGCACCCGCGCGGCGGCCGCCGACAGCAGCTCACGGCAGGTCGCGGCCGGACCGGCCGCCCGCACCGCGCCCACCAGCGCGTGCGTGAACGCCCCGTGCCGCCGCCCGTCGAACCAGCCCTCGTACGACGGCTCGTTCAGCCGACTCGCCGCCAGCAGCACGTGCCGGGCCGGTCCGCCGGGCCCCCGGCCGCCCAGGTCCCAGCCCGGCCGGGGCGGCGCGTACCGCACGGCGAGTTCCGGCTTCCGGGTCGCGCCCCCCGAGTGGCAGCAGTCCAGGACCGCCACCACCTGGGCGCCGCCCGCCGCGACCCGGTCCAGCAGCGCGCCGAGGCGCTTGTCGGGCAGCGGCCCGTCCACGCACACCAGCGCCTGGTTCCGGCCCGTGGCCTCGATCAGCAGATCGTCCCCGGTGGCGGTCTCCTCGGTGCCGTGCCCGGAGAACCACAGCAGCGCGGTGTCCCCGGGACCGGCCGAGCCCAGGTGCTCCAGCACCGCGTCCGCCACCGCCGCCACCGTCGCCCCGGCGTCCGCCAGCACCCGCACGTCGGCCCGCCCCCCGGCCAGGTCCGTCAGCAGCCGGCCAGCCTCGGCGATGTCGTTGGCGCAGCCGCCCAGCGGCCTCGCCACGTCGGCCGGATAGTCGTCGATGCCCACCAGCAGGGCCTTGATCGTCGCCATGACCGGCAGTCTGCCAGTGTCGTAGCGGTGTCAATCGGTCAGTAACGGATGCGCTCTTGACGAGACGTCACTAATCTTCTATCTCCGTGCATCGCACAACCGCTCACCACCCATGACTCTCGGGGGACACATGGGGTACACCGAACGGCCACGCCGTCTCGTGCGGCCGGCGGCGCCGGGCGCGGGCGCCCGGCCGGCCACCGCACCCGCGCGCCCCGCACCCGCCGCGGTCCGCGGCGACTTGTACCGGCCGCGCTCCGGCCAGTTGCTGGAGGCGGTCGCCAGGCTCGACGCCGGCCTCGACGAGCAGGCCTGCCGGTCGCTGGCCGAGTGGGTCCGGCAGCAGTACACGACGGAGTACGGCTCCGTCCCGCTCGGCTTCGTCGCCCGCTGCTACCTCGGCCCGCCCTACGTCGACCACCAGCTGAACCTGTTCCACGTCATCGTGCGGCACTTCGCCCCCGCCGAGCCGATGCCCGAGCCGTTCTCCGCGGCCCGGATGCTCGCCCGCTCCGGCGGCTACGCCCACGTCGAGGTCTACGAGGACGGCCTGATCCTGCCCGTCCTGGACGACGGCACCGTCGTCCGCCCCTGACTCCCGCCCGCTCACCCGCAGCACCCGAACGGAGCTCCGCATGCCCGAGGTCGACTACACGCTGCGCCGCCAGGTGCAGGAGGTCAGCAACCTCGTCGTCAGACTCAGCGAGAGGGTCGGCTCCGTGTCCGGCCAGGTCTCTGCCGTCGAGGCCAACCAGCAGCAGACCCGCACCGAACTCCAGCAGCTGCGCGACGAGTTCCTCGCGTTCGCCCAGCGGGCGCAGGCCATCGCGAACGTGCAGCGCGCCGAGACCCGCATCGGCGCCATCGAGGACAGGATCGACCACGAGTTCGGCCACCACAAGACGGTCCGCCGGACCGCGGTCGGCATGCTCCAGGCCTTCGACGTCGGCCTGGTGTCGGAGGAGAACGTCCGCATGGTCGGCGACCAGCTGATGCTCCAGACCCCCCGCTACTGGCTCGCCCCCGCCCTGGTCGCCCTCGCCTCCTGGTCCGCCGACGACCGCACCCTGTGCGACCGGGCGGTCGACGAGGCGTTCCGCCGCTCGCCCGACCGCACCTCCCTCTTCTTCGCGCTCGTCCTGCGCCGCCAGGGCCGCTCCGAGGCCGCCGTGCGCTGGCTGCGGCACTACCTCCTCGCCCAGGACCCGGCCGCGCTCGGCCGCGAGTTCGCGATCATCCTGGAGGCGATCGCCCAGGGCGCCTTCGGCCTCGTCGGCCGCGAGCTGCTGGACCGCACCCTCGCCGAATGGCGCTCCCAGCTCATGGACAACGCCGACGCGCAGGCCAAGCAGGTCCGGCGCTGGCGCGACGAGCTGGAGTCCCTGCGCGGCCCGTCCCAGGCGGCGGAGTTTCCGCGCCTGGCCGCCGTCTCCCCGCAGTGGGTCACCCTCGACGGCGTCCTGTCCTCCGCGCGCGGCCAGCAGCCCGTGCTGGACAAGTACACGGCCATCATGGACCGCGAGTTCAGGCCGTCGGAGCGCATCGAGGACGCCGTCGACGACATCCTCGACCGGCTGGTCTCCGAGTACGACAACGAGGAACTGCCGCTGCGCCGCGACCTCGCCTTCAACCAGGCGGTGGTCGACCACGACGGCGACCTGAACACCGCCCGCAGGACGGCCGACGCGGACGCCGCCTCGTACGAGGAGACCCTCGACTACCTCACCGTGCAGACCACCGCGGCGCTCAACCCCGGCGCCATCGGCACCTCGCCGGCCACCCAGCGGCTCTCCGTCGCGGCCTGTCACGAGTGGTTCCAGCAGGCGCACGCCGCCCACACCCGCGACTACCGGGCCGCCGTGCCGCAGGACGTCCAGGCGCAGTTCGCCACCAGCCACTCCGTGGGCTCGCGCCTCTTCCAGCTCCCGGCCTGGGTCGGCTCGTTCACCCAGCCGCTGGCCGCCCTGGAGAAGTCGCTCGGTGACCACTGGGACCACCACACCGGCCCGTTCGTGGACGCGCTCGCCTTCCCGTGGGTGAAGAAGGTGGCCCCGGCGGCTGCCGTGGTCGCGGCGATCCTCCTCTTCCTGGCCGGCAGCTGGCCCCTCTTCGCGGTCACCGCCGCCGCGATCGTCGGCCTCGTCTGGGGCCTGGTCCTGCGCAGCCAGGCGCAGACCGCGGCCCGCGCCCAGGAGGCGGCCCGCGAGCTGCTGGAGCGGGCCAAGACGGAGTCCCTGCACCAGCTGCGCGGCGCCTCCGCCGAACTGACCGACTGGTACGAGAAGTTCACGACCGCCGACAAGACCGAGGCGAAGGTACGGGCCCTGATCGCCACCCTGCCGACAGCGGGCGGCGGCCCCGCCCCGTTCGAGGGCCGCACGGTCCCCAAGGAACCCGGCTCGGCCTCGGACGCCGGGTCCCCCTGGGCCGCTCCGTCCGAGTCCCGTCCTGGCGGCGAACCCGCGCCGGCGCCGCCCGGTGCGGCCGAGCCCGTCGACCAGGCCGCCGCGTCCAAGTCCCGGCCGGGCGGGGAGCCCGCGTCGGCGATGTCGGCTGAAGCGAAGCCGGTGCCGGACGCCGAGTCCCCCTGGGCCGCCGCGTCCAAGTCCCGGCCGGGCGGTGCGCCCGCGTCCGAGGCGTCCGGTGACGACGCCGAGCCCGCTGTGGGTGCCGAGGCCCACGAGAAGGCATTTCCCGAACCCCGGACCGGCGAGGGGGCCTCGGCCGACGAGGAGTCCGTGCCCGAGCACCAGGAGGACAGCGCCCGATGAGCACGCCACCGCCGCCCGCCCCGCAGAACCAGGGCGCGGCCGCCGCCCCGCAGTCCCCCTGGGCGTCCGCGTCCCAGCCGGCCGCCCCCGGCCTCGCTCAGCAGCCCCACGGTCCCGCCGGCGCGGGGCAGCAGCCCACGCCTGCTCCGGACGCCGGGCAGCAGCCCTCCGCCGCACCGGGCACCGCGCCGCGGTCCGCCGAAGCCGCGCGGCGACCCGCCTCGCCGTGGGCCGCCTCCGCCGACGCGGAGCGGATGCAGTCCTCGCCCTGGGCCGCGCAGCGCAGCCCGCAGCGGGAACGGGTCACCAGCAGGCTCCGCCGGGTCGTGGAGGGGCTGCCGGACTGGGAGCCGCTGCCGCCCGGCGAGACCCTCGTACGCCGGCCGGGCAGCGGCGCGTGAGCGGCCTGTGGGGCGACGGCGGCCCCTACCAGGCATGGGTCGGCTTCCTGCGCCGCTGGGCCGCGCTGGAGCCCGCCGACCCGGCCGTGCTGCCCGCGCTCGCCGAGGAGCAGTACGACAACGACACCTGGGTGCGGCTGACCCAGCACCTGACCAGCGCCCTGAACACCCGCCTCGTCACCTGGGCGGAGCACCTCGTGCGCGCCCTGGGCGAGGCCCGGGACGAGTTCAGCTTCGGCCGCGAACTCGCCCAGGCCCGCACCGGCCTGCACACCATCCGCGCGCTCGCCGCCCACCCCGGTCTCCCGGAGTCCCTGCGCACCCGGCTGACCGAACTGGTCGACAACGAGATCACCCAGGTGCAGGCCCAACTGGAGCGGAACCTCGACGCCGAGACCCGGCGCGGCACCGACCCGCGCCTGGTCGAGCGCCGCCGCCGCACCCTGCGGGACAACGCGCTGACCGCCACCTTCACCGTGAGTGGGAGCCCGGACGCCTGGTCGTACGACCCCGCGGCCCCGCCAAGGCGCCGCATCCTGCCCGGCTGACGCCCACCCGGCCGAGGAGCCCGCACCGCCGCCCCCGTCCCTCGCGAGAAGGCCCGAATGTCGAACTACGCCGAGAGCCTCAGCCATCTCGACAGCTACATCTCCGCCCGCGTCCCGGTCATCGCGATGCGCACCATCGAGCAGCAGCGCGCCCTGCGCCTGCTGCGCGAGGCGGCCACCCAGTCCCGGCGCAGCAGCATGCCGTTCTGGATCTACACCCGGGCCACCGGCCTGCGTGACCTGCGCACCAACGCGTCCGTGCAGGACGACCGCTCGCTGGCCGGTGCGATGGACTTCGCGGCCGCCCAGTTCGGCAGCCGCGCCAACGCCACGGTCGTCTTCGTCGACCCCGACGAACTCGAGTCGGACACCCCGGTCACCCGCCACTTCGCGGAGCTGGCCCGCCTGGCCGACAGCAACATGGGCAGCATCGTCCTGATCACCGACACCCCCATCTGGAGCGGTCTGCAGCGCCTCGGCATGAGCCTGCGCCTGGACCTGCCGGACGCCGAGGAGATGTACGGCATCCTCAGCGGCTTCCTCGGCGACCACCACGGCCACATCCCCATCGAGTGGACCGAGGAGGACGCCCGCCGCGCCGCCGAGTTCCTCAACGGCGTCACCGAGGCGGAGTGCGTCAACCTCATGGCGACGATCGCCGCGAAGGGCTCCATCCGACAGGCGGACGTCCTCGGCCTCGCCCAGGCCAAGGACCGCATCTTCAGCGACCTGACCGGCCTCGAACGCGTCCACCTCAAGCAGAGCGACTACGCCATCGGCGGCCTGACCGGCCTGCGCACCTGGCTGGAACGCAAGCACGACATGATCTCCCGGGACCTGCGCCACACCGCCCTGCGCCCGCCGCGCGGGGTGCTCCTGGTCGGCGTCCCCGGCTGCGGCAAGTCCCTGTCCGCCAAGGCCATCGCCCACGACTGGCAACTGCCGCTGTACCGGCTGGACATGGCGTCCATCCACGGCAAGTACCTCGGCGAGTCCGAGGGCCGCTTCCGGGAGGCCCTCGCGATGGCCGACCGGGTGGCCCCCTGCGTCCTGTGGATCGACGAGATCGAGAAGGGCCTGGCGGGCCGGGACGACATGTCCGGCGTCCCGCAGCGCATCATCGGCCAGTTCCTGTACTGGCTCCAGGAGTCCCAGTCCCGCGCCTTCGTCGTGGCGACGGCCAACGACATCCGCAGCCTGCCGCCGGAGCTGCTGCGCAAGGGCCGCTTCGACGAACTCTTCTTCGTCGACCTGCCCGACGCCCAGGACCGCAAGGAGATCATCCGCATCTACCACCACCGCTACCTCCAGGCCCATCCCGACCCCGACCAGCTCGACCGTCTGGTCGACCTCTCCGAGGGCTTCGCCGGCTCCGACATCGAGGCGGCCCTGCACGACGTGGGCGAGGAGGCGGTCCGCCGCGGCGGCATCGGCCAGTTGAAGGACTCCTACGTCATGGACACGTTCGCTCAGGTGCGCCCGCTGAGCGTCAGCAACCCCGAGCAGATCGAGGAGATCCGGGCCTGGGGCCGTGAGCGGGCGGTGCCGGCGGGCCGGGCGGCGGTGACGCCCGTGCCGGGGGACGGCGGCCGGACACGCCGGATCGTCTTCATGGACGAGTGACCAGTGCGAACGGAAGTGAAAGGCGGGCTGACTGGTTCCGGCACAGGTATGTCGTCCATACTGCCGCCGTGGACCAGCGCATAGGATCGAGCAGCCAGCCCCTGAAGGGCGAGCCCGTCAAGGGCGCCGGTTTCGACCCGGCCTTCATCCCCGGCATCACCGCGCAGGCGGCGGGACCGGACGCGGAGGACGCGAAGCCGACGGAGGAGGCGGGGCACCCGGTGCCGGAGCCCGCCGGGGAGCCGGACCCGCAGGCGGTGGCGCGGACGGCCGAAGCGCCGGAGGAGCCGGAGAAGGCGTCGCAGGAGGCGTCGGAGCCGGAGTCCGGAGCGGAGGAGGCGTCCGGGGCCGCCGAGGACGGGCCCGTCTTCGAAGCCTCCGACCGCAGGGCCAGGTTCGTGGCGGACCGCCGCGGGGTCAGGCTCCGTCTCGACGAGGAGAACTGCGAGTTCCGCTGGGACGAGATCGCGGCGGTCGAGACGGAGTCCCCCCGCTTCGGCAAGCGGTTCACCATCACGGTGCACACGCCCGACCGCCGCTGGTACCCGATCGAGATCGAGGCGGCGGCCAGGGCGCGGTTCAAGGAGTGGGAGTCGGAACTGGACGCCGTTCTCGACGCCTACTTCGAGGAGGCCTGACCGCAGTACTGGGCGGCCTTGCCGATCGCCCGGTACATGCAGTCGGCGTTCTCCAGCAGTTGCAGCACCGCGTCCCTGTTACGGGAGGTCTCCCGCTCGATCACCTCGTCGGGCGGGTAGAACCCCCCGTTCGCGCTGGACGTCGGGTACATCTCGAAGGTGTAGTCGAAGATCTTCTGCGTGCCCCACAGGTAGTCGTCGATCGACCCGTCCGTGATGTAGAGATCGCTCGACTGCTCGGGGGTGTACCCGTTGCTGGCTGCCATCTTCTGTCCGACGGCCTTGAAGGCGGCGGCGTCGTCGGCCGTCATGCCGGTGGCCGTGTCCGCATAGGTGTACCCGAACGGCCACAGCACCAGTTCGCTGTAGGTGTGGAAGTCGATGCCGGCCTTGATCTGCTGCTTGCCGCCGACGACCCGGCCGCGCACGAAGTCCGCGACGACCTTCACCTCGGGCGCGGACTCGGCGGCGGAGCCTCGGTAGGTCTCGGAGGACCTGGACCCGGAGGAGCCGCCGCAGCAGCCCCACTTGTAGTCCCAGTTCCGGTTGAGGTCGGTTCCGACGTAGGAGGAGCCGGAGTTGGGCTGCCGGTTCTTGCGCCAGGACCGGTAGGACCCGGTGGCGATGTCGTACTCGCCGCCGTCGGGGTTGAGGTCCGGCACGATCCAGATCTCCCGGCTGTTCACGAGGTTCGTGATCCGGGAGTCGGACCCGTACCCGTCACCCAGTTCACGCAGCAGGTACAGCGCCATCTCCACGGTCAGGTGCTCACGGGCGTGCTGGTGGAAGGTGAACAGCACCTCGGGCTCGTTCTCGTCCGTCGCCACGTTGTCGCTGACCTTGATGGCGACGATGTCCCGGCCCTGGTACGACTTGCCGATCACCCGCCTGCTCATGATGTCCGGGTGGGCGGCGAGCCGCTGGTCGATCTCGGCGTTCGTCTCGGCGTAGTTGTGGTACTTCGAGTCTGCGGTGGGGAAGTCGTACAGCCGCGTCCCTGACCGCTGGGGCGCCGCGCCCACCGGGGTCACCTCGTACCCGAGCCGGCGCAGCGCGCGTATCTGGTCCGCCCGGCCGGAGACGACGACGGTCTCCGCGCCGGCCTCGTCGACGGTGACGCCGGTCGCCTGGATGGCCGTACGGGTCACGGGGGTCGTGTGCTGCTGGATCTCGTACTGCCGGACGTCGTCACCGGTGGCCGGGGCCCTCCGGGCGCTGTCGGCGGTGGCGTGCGGGGCGGTGGCCGCGACGGGTGCGGCGAGCGCGAGGGCGAGCAGTGTGCCGAGGGCGGCGGTACGTCTGCCGCCGCGCGCGGCGGAGCCACGAACACGGAGTCGCATGAAATCTCCTTGGGTCTCCAGGAATTCCGGGGTCGCCGGACGTGGGGAGTGGAGCTGGGGGGTGCTTCAGTGCGACGTGCGGGTGTGGCGCTCATGGTGAAGCTTTGGCATGGCCAGGTCAATAGCATGTCAAAGGCGACTGCCGAACCACGGCGGGCCCGGGCTGGGGCGGCCGCGGTGGGGCACACGGGCGCAGCGCGCCACTCCCCGAGGGAGTGACGCGCTGCGCGAGGAGCGGTGCGGGTCAGTGGTGACGGCCGCCCCAGCCGCCGCCGTCGCGGTGACCGCGGTGGTCGCGGCCCCACGAGACGGAGTCGACGAAGCGGCCGTGGTCGTTGCGCAGGGTCGCGGTGTCGCGGTAGGTGTCCCACACCGACCGACGGCGGTCCTGGAACAGGTCCGTCCGGGTGTCCCGCCCGAAGCCGGTGTGGACGCGGACGGTCGCGCGGCCCTCCAGCCGGTAGTGGTGGAACGTGTAGGTGTGGCCGTCCTCGTCCGACAGCGTCCACTCGTCCAGGTTCACGCTCCGGCGGCTCGCGTTGGTGACCTCGACCCACTCCTGGTTCAGGTTCCGGTCGTAGCGGCTCGACGAGGGGTGCTGCACGCCGCCGATGGCCACCTCCGTGCGGTGGTGCCAGCGGTCGTGGCCGTGGTCGGCGGCCGAGGCCGGCAGGGCCACGGCCCCTACGACGGCGGCCGCGGCGACGGCGGTGGCGGCGACACGGCGAGCGATAACAGAAACGGACACGGAGTCCCCCTTTGAAGGGTCGTGCACACCCCGCTGCCCGCGGCCGAAGCGGCGGACAGGAGGTGCGGTGTGCTGGTGGCGACCGGTCGGCCGCACACCCACACCTTGCAGCCGGCCCCGGGGCCGATCGGGCGAAACCCGGCTGCTGTTACGGTTCGCGCATATTCCTGTGACTCACAACTGCAATGTCCATTTACGGCCTGAAAGAAGAGTTTCCCGCCGGCTCAAGCGCCTCTGCCCCGGTACGTTCGAATCCCTTTCCACGAAAGGGTGTAACAGCCAACGACGGCTCTGGCCAGGGGTTTGGCGTCAACGGCGGACGCCCGGTCCCTCGACAGGGGCCGGGCGTCCGGGCGGTGGTGGGCGGTCAGGTCACGGCATGCCGTGGACGTGGGCTCCCACCGAGCCCGACCACGCGTTGCCCGAGGTCGCGTCCCAGTTGGTCGACCAGGTCATCGCGCCCCGCAGGTCGGGGTAGGTCCTGGCGGGCTTGAAGGAGCCGCAGCCGGTGCCCTTGGCCAGGCAGTCCAGGGCGTTGTTCACCACGGTCGGGGAGACGTAGCCGCTGCCCGCGGCGCTGGTGGACGCCGGCAGGCCGAGGCCCACCTGGGACGGGGACAGGCCGCCCTGGAGCTGGATACAGGCGAGGGCGGTGAGGAAGTCGACCGAGCCCTGGGAGTACACCTTGCCGTCGCAGCCCAGCATGGAACCGCTGTTGTAGTACTGCATGTTGACGACCGTGAGGATGTCCTTGATGTTCAGGGCCGTCTGGAAGTAGGAGTTCGACGTCGACTGCATGTCGATCGTCTGCGGGGCCATGGTGATGATCAGGGACGAGCCGGCCTTCGACGACAGGGAGCGCAGCGCCTGCGTCATGTAGGTCGCGTTCAGGCCGTTCTCCAGGTCGATGTCGACGCCGTCGAAGCCGTACGTCTGCATCAGGGACCAGACGGAGTTCGCGAAGTTCGCCGCCGACGTCGAGTCGCTGATCGACACCGTGCCGTTCTGGCCGCCGATGGAGACGATGACCTTCTTGCCGGCCGCCTGCTTGGCCTTGATGTCGGCCTTGAACTGGTCGACCGTGTAGCCGCCGAGGCCGGCCGAGTCCAGGTTGAAGGAGACCGCGCCCGGCGTGGTGGTCGCGTCCGCGAAGGCGACGGCGATGATGTCGTAGGAGGCGGGGACGTCCGACAGCTTCTGGACCGTCGCGCCGTTGTTGAAGTTCTGCCAGTAGCCGGTCACCGCGTGCTTGGGCAGCGTGCCGCCGCCCCCGCCTCCGCCGCCCCCGGTGGCGGTCGTCGTACCGGTCACCGTCGCCGACTTCGCGGACTCGCCGGCCGAGTTGGTAGCCGTGACCTGGAAGGAGTACGAGGTCGACGCCGACAGCCCGGTCACCGTCGCCGACGTCCCCGTCACCGCGGTCACCTTCGTGCCGTCGCGGTAGACGTTGTAGCCCGTCGCGCCCGACACCGCGGCCCAGGACAGCGACACCGACGACGAGGTCGTGCCGGAGACCGAGAGGCCGCCCGGTGCGGAGGGGACCGTGGGGGCCGGGTCGCCGCCACCGCCGCCGTCGGGGCCGTAGACCGAGACGTCGTCGGCGTAGTAGGCCGCCTGGCCGTACCAGCCGTGCGTGTAGACCGTGACGGAGGTCGTGGAGGCGCCCGTGGTGAACGTCGTCGAGAGCTGCTTCCAGGACGACGAGTCCGGCGTCCACGTCGAGACGTCCGTCGTCCCCGTGCCCGTCACGCCCAGGTAGGAGTAGCCGCCCTGCACCCAGGCGCTGAGCGTGTACGTGGAGTTCGGTTTCACCGCCACGGACTGGGTGCACTGGGCGTTGTCCTGCCCGGCCGGGGTCGCCTTCAGTGCGGCGGAGCCGGAGTGGACGGGGGAGGAGACGGTCGTGCCGCTGGCCGCCGTGCAGGTCCAGCCGGCGAGGCCCGACTCGTAGCCGGCGTTCTTGACGTTGTTGACGTCCGCCGCCGACGCGGGGGTGGTGGCGAGGCCCGCGACCGAGAGCGCGAGGGCGGTGGCGGCGGACCACGTGGCGATCCGTCGTCTGCGGGGTCCGGGTATGCCTGATGCGCGGTCCACTGGGGCCTCCGATGGGGGAGTCGGCGGGGAAGGGAGATGAAGGGAGATGAAGGGAGATGAAGGGAGATGAAGGGAGATGAAGGGGGAGTGAACGACGGTGGCCACCGTTGGCGTACAAGTTGGTCCAGACCAATTCCGCTGTCAAGAGGTCCAGACCAAAACCGTCCCCACCACTTCGCTCAACCTGTCCGGTTTTGGCGGGAGTTGCGACCGATGAGTTCCACATGAGCTACACAAACGCTGTTCTCCGGCCATTGGGCCGTGGTTACAGTGCTCAGGTAGTCACGCAACGAAGTCGTCCTGGCGCATTGGAGTCACACCGGTGGGCCGAAGGGTGTGAGGAGCGGGGAGCGGAGCGTGCCAACTGCCATTGCCGTGACCAGTGCCGACATGGCGCTGCCGGTGCAGGACGAACGGACCATGCCCGCCGTCGTGCTGCGCGACCTCGACCGGCGCCCGCTGGAGCACGCCCTCGGTGAACTGCACGCCCTGATCGAGCAGTACGGATACGTCGTGGTGCTGTGCTCACAGGCGACGCCGGAGCCGGTCGTACGGCGGCTGTACACCCTGCGGTCCCTGCTGGAGAGCGACCGCGTCGCCGTCTTCCGGCCCGGGCTGCCGCCGCTCGGCGTCGCCGTCCTCGCCCGGCAGTTGCGGCAGCTCGCCTCCTGCGACCTGAGCCCCGGCGTGCTGGCCTCCGCCGGACGCCTGCTCACCCACTACGTCCACGCCGGCGCCGTCCTCGGCTCGGTCGCCCGGCTCGACCGGGTCCCGGTGGGACTCAGGGCGCACGCCAAGTCCTGGGTGCCCGGCAGCCAGTTCGCCGTCGTCGCCCACCCCGAGCCCCAGCTCGTCAAGGTCGCGCCCGGTGCCACCCTCAAGGGCCCCGAGTTCAGCACCTGGATGCTCGTCGCCAAGGGGCAGTTGCAGACCGACTGGCTCACCGGCCTGGCAAAGGAGTGGACCTCGCACGGGCTGCGCGAGACCCCGCTGCCCGCGGAGTCCGCCCGCTGGTGGGGAACCGGCCGCGTCGTCGAGTTCTGCAGCTACCTCGCCGACCTGTCGGTCCTGTACCAACTGGTCGCCTCGGTGCGGCAGTCCACCTGCCACTGGTGCGGCCTCGACGTCATAGGCGACCTCTGCGTCTTCTGCTCCGCCACCCCGCCCGTGTACGAGCCCGCCGCCCCCCGCGCGCTGGAACAGCGCACGCCCGCCTGACCCGCACCCACGTGACCCACTCCCCCGATCGACCGATCCCCCCGATGAGGTTGCACGGTTCATGAACTCCCGTCAGCGCCGCGGCGTGATACTCCTGATCCTGTCGGTCCTGTGCGCGCTCGGCGCGTTCGCCGGCGTGCTCTCCGTCGTCCACGACGTGCAGTCCAAGGTCGGACCCGAGGTCAGCGCCTACCGGGTCAGGTCCGACGTGAAGCCGTACACCGCGCTGAGCACCGGGCAGTTCGAGAAGATCAAGATGCCCGAACGATGGCTGTCCGGGAACGCCGTCACCGACCTGCGGCAGATCCAGGGCAAGATCGCCGTGACCACCCTGCGGGCCGGATCACTGCTCCAGACCGACATGATCGTCGACCAGCCCGCCCTCCAGCCGGGCCAGCAGGAGGTCGCCATCATGATCGACGCGGCGACCGGCGTCGCGGGCAAGATCACCCCCGGCTCCCGCGTCAACGTCTACGCCACCTTCGAGGGGAAGAAGGACGGCGACCCCGACCAGTCGAAGATCATCGTCACCAACGCGCGCGTCCTCGACGTCGGCCACATCACCGCCCTCGACCCCGACCGCAGCAAGGACCAGCAGCAGCCCACCGAGGCCGTCCCCATCACCTTCGCGCTCTCCACCCTCGACGCCCAGCGCATCACCTACGCCGAGTCCTTCGCCCAGCGCGTCCGGCTCGCGCTGGTGGCACCCGGCGGCGAGACCAGCGTCCCGGACAAGGACCGCACCTACGAACTCGTGACGGACAAGTGAGAGGCGGCCATGCCCACCAGGATCCTCCCGGCCGGCGCGGACCCGGACGCCGTCCGCTCCCTCACCACCCTGCTCAGCCAGCTGCCCGACGCCGAACCGCAGCCGCCTGTCGGTGACTCCACCCAGCTGGTCGACGCCCTCGCCCGGCTCGCCGCCGAGTCGGTGGACGAACTGCCCGAGGTGGTCGTCGTGCACGAGCGGATCGGCCCGGTCCCGGCGCTGGAGCTGGTCCGCGAGGTCGCGCTGCGCTTCCCGGCCGTCGGCGTCATCCTCGTCACCACCGACGCGAGCCCCGGCCTGTTCGCCGCCGCCATGGACTCCGGCGCCCGCGGCCTGGTCTCGCTCCCGCTGTCGTACGAGGAACTGGCCAGCCGGGTCCAGGCGGTCGCCCAGTGGTCCACCGGCGTACGGCGCCACCTCGGGCACGGCGCCGACGTGTTCGGCGGGGCCGGCGGCACGGTCGTCACGGTCAGCGGCGCCAAAGGAGGCGTCGGCGCCACCGTCACGGCCGTCCAGCTCGCGCTCGCCGCCCAGGCCTCCGGCCGGCCCACCGCCCTGGTCGACCTCGACCTCCAGGCCGGCGACGTCGCCTCCTACCTGGACGTCCAGTTCCGCCGCTCGGTCGTGGACCTCGCCACCATCACCGACATCTCGCACCGGGTCCTCGCCGACGCCGTCTTCCGGCACGACACCGGCCTCGCCCTGCTCCTCGCCCCCGCCGAGGGCGAGCGCGGCGAGGAGGTCACCGACCGCGCCGCCCGCCAGGTCGTCAGCGCCCTGCGCTCCCGGTACGAGGTGGTGGTGGTCGACTGCGGCGCCCAGCTCGGCGGGGCGAGCGCGGCCGCCGTCGAGATGGCCGACGCCGCCCTGCTGGTGACCACCCCGGACGTGGTCGCCGTACGCGCCGCCAAGCGGACCGTGCGGATGTGGGACCGGCTGCAGATCCGCAAGGCCGAGGAGACGACGGTGATCGTCAACCGCCACACGCGCGCCACGGAGATCCAGCCGGCACTCGTGCAGCGGATCACCGGCACGGCGGTGGCCCGCACCGCCGTCCCCGCCAACTTCAAGGAGTTGCAGGGCGTCGTCGACGCGGGACGGCTGCACGAACTGGACAGCCGGAGCACGGTGAAACAGGCCCAGTGGGCGCTGGCCGGCGAGCTGGGGCTGGTCAAGGCGGCCGAGGGCGCGCACCGGAGCGGGGGCCGCGGCGCGGTCGGCTTCCGGCGGCGGAAGGAGTAGCGGCCGATGAGACGCCTGCGAGGAGACGACCGGGGGCAGGTCAGTATCGAACTCCTCGGGATGACCCCGCTGATCGTGCTGACCCTGGTGCTCATGTGGCAGTGCGTGCTGGTGGGGTACGCCTACACGCTCGCGGGGAATGCTGCGGACGAGGGCGCCCGGGCGGGAACGGCGGCCCACCAGGGCGGTACGCGGCAGGCCGCGTGCGAGGCGGCCGCGCTCAGGCACCTGTCGGGGGCGTGGAAGGGGGGAGCGACGGTGACCTGCAGCCAGGCCGGCTACGTGACGGCGGACGTCAGCCTCAAGGTGCCCGTCCTGTTCCCCGGCTCGATCGACTTCCCCGTCACGGTGCACGGCCACGCCGGCGCCGTGGAGGAGGTGAAGGACTGAGATGCCGCCCGAGATGCCGTACCGGCGGAAGCGGCGCGGGACGCCGTACCGGCGCGAGCGACGCGACGCGGGCCAGGTCGCCATCGAATACCTGGGGTTCGTCCCGGTCCTGCTGATCGTCGGACTGGCCGGCTTCCAGATCGGGGCCGTCGCCTACGCGGCCGAACAGGCCGGCACGGCGGCCCGGGCGGGAGCGCGCGCGGCCTCCCTGGGGCAGTCCGCCCCTGCGGCGTGCGCGCAGGCCGTCAGCGGGGGGCTCCACGTGACGTGCGGTGAGAGCGGGGGCGGGGACGACTCCGTCACCGTCACCGCCACCGTCTCCGTCCCCCGGATCGTCCCCGGCTGGCCCTTCGACCCCGTCCAGAAGCGCGCCACCATGCCCCGCGACCACGGAGGAGCAGCGAACCCATGAGCCTGCGGGCACGCATCAGCACTCCCGAGGAGCACGGCAGCCGCGGCGAGGACGGTCATCTGGTCGCCTCCTACCGGGCCAAGCTGCTGGAGGAGATCGACCTCGCCGAGATGAGCTCCCTGGCGGCCGCCGAGCGCCGCGCGCGCCTGGAGCGGGTGCTCGGGCACATCATCAGCCGCGAGGGCCCGGTGCTCTCCACCGTCGAACGCTCCCAGCTCATCCGCCGGGTGGTGGACGAGGCCCTGGGCCTCGGCATCCTCGAGCCGCTGCTGGAGGACGCCTCGATCACCGAGATCATGGTCAACGGACCCGACGCGATCTTCGTCGAACGCGGCGGCCGCGTCGAGCAGTTGCCGCTGCGCTTCGTCTCCGCCGACCAGCTCATGCAGACCATCGAGCGGATCGTGTCGACCGTCAACCGGCGCGTCGACGAGTCCAACCCGATGGTCGACGCCCGTCTGCCCTCCGGCGAGCGCGTCAACGTCATTATCCCGCCGCTGTCGCTGACCGGCCCCACCCTCACCATCCGCCGCTTCCCGCGCTCCTTCACCCTCCAGGAGCTGATCGGCTTCGGCTCGCTCGACGAGCAGATGGTGTTCCTGCTGGCCGGTCTGGTGCAGGCCAAGTTCAACATCATCGTCTCGGGGGCCACCGGCACCGGCAAGACGACCCTGCTCAACGCGCTCTCCGGGCTCATCCCCGCACACGAGCGCATCATCACCATCGAGGACTCCGCCGAACTCCAGCTCCAGCAGACCCACGTGGTCCGGCTGGAGTCGCGGCCGCCCAACGTGGAGGGCAAGGGCCAGGTCACCATCCGCGACCTGGTGCGCAACTCGCTGCGCATGCGGCCCGACCGGATCGTGGTCGGCGAGGTCCGCGGCGGCGAGTCCCTCGACATGCTGCAGGCCATGTCCACCGGCCACGACGGCTCGCTCGCCACCGTCCACGCCAACAGCGCCGAGGACGCCCTCACCCGGCTCCAGACCCTGGCCTCCATGTCCGACGTCGAGGTGCCCTTCGTCGCCCTGCACGACCAGATCAACAGCGCCGTCGACGTCCTCGTCCAGCTCACCCGGTTCGCCGACGGCGCCCGCCGGATCACCGAGATCGCCGTGCTCGACAGCCACGGCGGCGAGCCGTACCGGCTGGCGACCGTCGCCCGGTTCCACGCCCGGCCGATGACCCACGACGGCCGGGTGTACGGCGCCTTCGAGTACTTCCCGCTCCCGCGCCGGACCGCCGACCGCCTGTACATGGCGGGGCAGCCCGTCCCGCAGGCCTTCGGTGTCGCCCACAGCGCGGACCAGCTCGCCACCCGAGAAGCCAGGTAGGCACCCCCATGGAACTCCACGACCTCGTCCGGCTGACCACCGGTGTCGCGCTGCTGACCTGCGTGCTGGCGGTCGTCGGCGTCCACGTGTACGCCTCGGGACGGGCCCAGCGGGCCGCGCTGATCGACCGCCTCTCGCACACCGGTGCCGGCCCGGGTGGCCGCAGGCGCCGGTTCAGCGACCTGGACCGCCGGCTGCGCCGCACGGCGCTCGGCCGGAAGCTGGAACTGAGACTGGCGGCCACGGGCCTGGACGTCACCCCGGGCGAGTTCTTCGTCTACGTCCTCGCCGGGGTGGCCGCGCTGTGGCTGATCGGCCAGGCCACCCTCGCCCCCTTCTTCGGCCCCCTCGCGGGACTGCTCGGCGTCTGGGCGTCCGTCCAGTTCCTGAACTGGCAGCGGCAGAAACGCATCGAACGCTTCATCAACCAGCTCCCCGAACTGGCCCGCATCCTGGCCAACGCCACCCAGGCCGGCCTCGCCCTGCGCACCGCGATCGGCATGGCGGCCGAGGAACTGGAGGCACCCGCCGGCGAGGAACTGGCCAAGGTCGCCGACCAGCTCGCCATCGGCCACTCCATGGACGACGCGCTCGGCGAACTCGCGGACCGGCTGCCGTCCCGCGAACTCGTCGTCCTCGTCACCACCCTGGTCCTCTCCAACCGGGCGGGCGGCCAGGTGGTCGGCGCGCTCCGCAACCTGACCGAGACACTGGAGGAGCGCAAGGAGACCCGGCGCGAGATCCGCACCCAGTTGTCCCAGGTGACCATGACGTCGTACGCCGTCCCCGTCCTCGGCATCGGCGCCCTGTTCCTCATGAACGGGGTCAAGGACGGCGCCCTGGAACGCATGACCGGCTCACCGGTCGGCCAGGCCTGTGTGGTCATCGCGTTCGCCCTGTACGCCGTCGGCTTCGTGCTCATCCGCCGGATGAGCCGGATCGACGTGTGAGGAGGCTGCACCGATGGCATTCCTGCTCGCCCTGCTGACGGGCCTCGGCGTCTGGGGCGCCTTCGCCGGCGTCCGGATGTACCGCGCGGACGCGAAACTACCCGGTGACCTGGCCGTCGCCCTGGAGGTCGGCGCCACCCGCACCGGCGCCGTGGACTCGGTGGTCGACCGCATGGGCATGCGGTACGCCCCCGCCGTGCTGCGGCTGATGGGCCCGCGCCTGGTGGCCAGGTACCGGCGCCGGATCGACCTCGCGGGCAACCCCGGCGGCCTGACCATCGACCGGTACGCGGCCCGGCGCGCGGTGTACGGGGCGCTCGGCGGCGTCGGCTGCCTGGTCTTCCTGCTGCGCGGCCAGTGGTTCGTGGCCCTGCTGCTGCTCCTGTTCGGGGCGTTCTGGACGGAGGTCGGCATCTGGTCGGCGATCCGCGTCCGCAAGGACGTGATCGAGCGGACCCTGCCGGACTTCCTGGACGTGCTCGCGGTGGTGGTCAGCGCGGGACTCGGCTTCCGCCAGGCCCTGGACCGGGTCGCCTCGCGCTACGAGGGCCCCTGGGCGGACGAACTGCGCATCACCCTGCGCCAGATGGACCTCGGCATGAGCCGCCGCCAGGCCTTCGCGGAACTGCGCCGCCGCAACGACTCCGAGCAGGTGGCGATGTTCGTTACGGCGCTGCAGCAGGGGGAGGAACTCGGCGCGCCCATCGTGGACACGCTGGTCGCGCTGGCCAAGGACATGCGCCGCACGGACGCCCAGAACGCCCGCCGCAAGGCCGCCCGCGCGGTCCCCAAGGCCACCTTGATGATCACCACGTTCATGGTCCCGGGGACGATGCTGCTGCTGGGCGCGGGCCTGCTGCTGGGCTCCGGCGTCGACTTCGGCTCGCTCACGGGGAAGTGAGCGCCCGATGACGACGATGGGAGCGACCGGGCCGGGCCGGCGGCTGTCCCTCCGGGTGCCCCTGCGGGAGGCGGCGCGCGGCGCGTGGCGCGCGTCGGCCGCGCACCTGCGCGGGGTGCGGGCGGCCGTACCGGGCCGGGGGCGGAGAGAGCGGCCGGGGCCGGGGCCGGGATCAGGGCCGGAGCCGGTCGGAACGGCGGGGCCGCAGGCGACAGCGGCCGCCGCCGGTGTGCTCCCCGAACCCTCGGAGAAGATCCAGGTACGGGCCCTGCAGGCGATGTGCCGGCAGGTCTTCGGATTCCGCCTCGCGATGATCGTCCTGGCGGCCCCCGCCGCCCTGCTCAACGCCGCTCCCGGACTGGGCGTCCGCCTGGTCGGCGGCGCGGTCGTCGTCACCTTCATGGTGTCCTACGTCCTGTTCCGCGACTGGGAGCGCTTCGGGCCCCTGCTCCTGCGCCACCCCACCCTGCTCGCGGCCGACACCCTCGTCGGCTCCCTGCTGCTGGTCTCGGCGGGGCCGGACACCACCCTCGCCTACGTCAGCGTCTGCACCCCCCTGCTGGCGGGCCTGGTCTACAGCTGGCGGGGCGCGGCCTGCTTCGCCTCGCTGCAGTCCCTGATCCTGCTCCTGGTGCACACCACCCTGAAGTCGGACCGGCAGACGGGCGTGGCCGAGTCCCTGCTCCTGCCCGGCCTGTGCGTCATCGCCGGTGCCATGGGCTCCACCCTGCGCAACCTGATGCTCCGCTTCGGCGCGGCCACCCAGGCGCTGACGGCGGTCCAGGCCCGGCTGGCGGCGACCGAGGCGGTGCACGCGGAACGGGCCCGCCTGGCCCGCGAGATGCACGACTCGGTGGCCAAGACCCTGTACGGCGTCGCCCTCGCCGCCGACGGCCTGGCCACGACGGCGTCCGCCGGGACCCCGGACCCCGCCCGGGTACGGCAACAGGCCGACCTGGTGTCCCGCTCGGCACGCAGGGCGGCGGCCGAGTCCCGCGAACTGCTGGAGGACCTGCGGCGGGAGGAGGACCCGGCCCGCCCGGTGGACATCTGGACCGAACTCACGGCACGCGCCGACGACTTCTCCACTCGCACCGGCGTACCGACCCTCTGCCGCCGCACCGGGGACACCCCCCTCCCGCCCGTGGCCCCGGCCCCGGCCCGCCACCTCCTGGCCATCGCCACGGAGGCCCTGGAGAACGTCTCCCGGCACGCCCGCGCGACCCGCGTCGAGCTGACCGCCGGGGTCCACGGCGACCAGCTCCGCCTGACCGTCCACGACGACGGCGACGGCCTGCCCCCGGACACCACCCTCGAACACCTCCGCCACAACGGCCACTTCGGCCTGCTCGGCATGGTCGAACGGGCCGCCTCGGCCGGGGCCCGCATCCGTATCGGCCGGGGCGAGCACGAGCGGGGCACGGAGGTCCGCGTGGAACTGCCCCTGCGGGCGGCGGCGCCCGGCGCCCGGTCCACCCAGTCCGTCCCGCCCGTCCCGGCCGTGCCGTCCGTGCCGTCCAGGTCCGCGGACTCCCGAGAGGAGACACCCGATGCGGCAACCCCGCGAACCGGGCCATGACTTCCCGGACCGCCCGGACTTCCCGGGCTTCCCGCCACCGGCCGCCACGGCCCCGCTGCGCCTGGTGGTGGCCGACGACAACCCCGTCGTCCGCGCGGGCCTCACGGCCCTGCTGTCCGGCCGCGAGGAGACCACGGTGGTCGCCGAGGCGGCGGACGGCAGGGAGGCGTACGAGGCCGCGCTGCGGCACCGGCCCGACGTCGTCCTGCTCGACGTCCGCATGCCCGGCGTCGACGGAATCTCGGCATTGCCCCACCTGGTCCGGCTGGCCCCGGTCATGATGCTCACCTACAGCCACGAGACGGAGACGGTACGGGAGGCGCTGCGACTGGGGGCGGGGGGCTATCTGGTGCACGGCGAGTTCACGACGGAGCAGCTGGTGAGGGCGGTCCACGACGTCCGGGCGGGCCGGCCGCACGTGACGCCGGGAGCGGCGAAGGCGTTACTCCCGCAGCCACAGACGAGTGCACCTGCACATGAAGGACCCGAACTCGCCAGTATTTTAGGCCGAATTTCAACCCAAAACCTTTCGCAACTGCAATCCGATGTGGGACAGTCGTTCCGGTCACGGTTCCAACTGAGCAGCAGAGAGGCGGAGATCATGGACCTCATCGCGTCCGGCATGACCAACCAGCAGATCGCCGCCACCTGCTTCATCAGCGAGAAGACGGTCAAGAACCACATCAACCGCATCTTCGCCAAGCTCCAGAGCACCACCAGGTCACAGGCGGCCGCGAAATGGCTGGGGGTGGCCTGAGATGGCGAACACGGGCAGCCGTTGGGTCCGGGAATGGGCCCTGGGGCCCTCTGGGGGGCGGGGG